>JBILPB010000081.1:0-14703 GCA_044374175.1 Bacteroidia bacterium
CTGATGTGGATGACTTAAATAAAACAGATGTACCAGATGAAATTACGATTTACACGCAAACCACTAAAAGCAAACAACGCTTTCATGAAATAACCAATATATTACGAGAGCGTGGTGTTAAAGTAAATGCACATGATACCATTTGCACGCAAGTAGCCGACAGAGATAATGAGTTAAGAAAATTTGCTACTAAATTTGACAAAATTGTTTTTGTAGCTGGAACAAAATCGAGCAACGGAAAAGTGTTATACAATGTTTGCAAGGAAGTGAATGAAAATACTTATTTTGTTTCTACTCAAGCGGAAGTAAAATTAGATTGGTTTAATCTAGGTGATAATGTAGGCATTTGCGGAGCTACCAGCACACCCATGTGGTTAATGGAAGAAATTAAAGGCTATCTTGCTCAAGCTTAAAAAATCCTATTCGTTAAACGAATCCAATTTTAACACTTTCCAAACCAAATTACTCTCATAACCTTTGGATTGGACAAAATGAGCTAATTTTCTGGCTTTAAGAGGAGTTAGTTTTCCAGGGATACTTGCTCTTTTTTTATCAAGGACTTTCATTAAACTTTTTTCGTAATCATCATCAGGTATTTGCTGCAAGGCTTTTTTAATGCAGTAGGACGAAATTTTATGCAATTTTAAAGCTTGTGTAATCTTTACTTTTCCCCATTGTTTAATTCTAAATTTACCTTGTGCAAGTTGAATTGCAAAACGTTCTTCATTGATAAAATTGGCTCCTATTAATTCTGCAATGGCTTCTTCTACTTCAGCCGTATGCAGGCCCCATTCGTATAATTTATTTCTGATTTCTTGTTGCGATCTTTCCTGATATGCACAATGTTTTTGTGCTCTCAATAAAGCTGTTTTGTAGTCAAGAATAACTTTTTTTGGTGCTATCATTAGTAATCTAAATATTCTTGAAAAAGCACTTCTAGATAAGCTTTGCCATATAAATTTAAACTATCTGTCATGTTTTGGTCCACGCATTTATTCCAATCATTAGCCTTGTTTTGATAATTGTAAGCAAGAGATTGATGAGGTATTACCCAGCCAAAGCCAGTGGTAATTGCGTAATATGCAAAGCCCTGAGTATAAGGATTCATCAAATTTTTACTCCATTTAAATTCAGATGCATCTTGATTTAACTGTTTAAGTAAGGTGCAAGCTAAATCGTTTTGCGAGCCAATGATTTCATTCTTTTTGCCTTTAAACTCGGGTCTTATAACCTCTCCAAAAAATAACATTGGGATATGTCTGTTTAAAGGTTCAAAATAATTTCTGTCGTAATGTGTATGCTTACTGTGGTCGGCAATCAAAACAAACAGCGTATTTTTATACCAGGCCTGTTTTTTGCATTCATTGATATACGCACCAATGCAACTATCGCTATACCAGGCCGCATTCAAAAAATCTCTTTCACTTCCACCTTTTTCTATTTTCCATTTTGCAGGAATATCGTAAGGACTGTGTGTGCTTACCGTAAATATACCAGAAAAGAAAGGTGTAGGCTTTTGTTTTAGTTCTTTGATATGATCTTGAAGGGTATATTGATCATGTATGCCTAGTTTACCTCTTGGTATTTCACTGTCGTAATCATCAATATCTTTAATTTTATGAAATTGATTAAAATACATATAGCTTTTTATGTTGGCATAAGTTAATTGACCTCCAAAATAAAAGGAGGTGTTATAGCCTATGTTTATTAATCTTTTATTGAGCGAGGGCAACTTGCTAAACTTAGCATGCTCTTTAATAATTGATGTTGTAGGTTGTGCAGGAAAGCCACTAAAAATAGAGGCTATGCCTTGATGAGAAAGTGTACCGCTTGAATAGATATTGGTAAATAAATAACCTTCAGTAATTAACTTTTCTATTTGAGGAGTAATGCCTGAATCGCCTCCGCAACTTTGAATTAAATCGGCCGAAAAACTCTCTAGTATGAGAAAAACTATATTAGGATTTTTACTATTGAGCAATTGAATGGTGGTATCTTTTTTTACTTCATTTAATTTTTCTACCTGTTTTTTCGCTACGTCAAAAGGCAAGGTATTATAAGGGTTTTTATCGAGTGTTGCTGCATTTTGATAGACACTACCTAATAAATTCCATAAAGAATTTACGCTTGCTAAATTGATGGTATTATTTGAAGAGTAATATGCCCAACTTTGATTGATAGGAATTTGTTGAACACCTCCTCTTATCCCAATAGTAATAAGCAAAGCACCAATTAACAAAAAAGAAAAAGATTTTAAAATTTTAGGAAATAACTTATCATTTTCGAATTCAATTTGTTTGGAGAAGAGGTAGCCATAAAAATTATAAACCAAAACCATCACAACAATAAGGTAAACAAAGAAAATTATGGTTTGAGCGTATGTTGCGGTTTCAAAAACTTCAGAAGGTTGACTCAAATATACGATGGCTCTGTAGTCAATTTTGGTTTGCCACTCGGCATACAAATTAATTTCGGCAGCACTTATCATTAAGTAAATGCAAGCAAGTAGTAATGTGTATATTTTAATTATTCCCAAAGCAAACTTCTTAAGCACAAAATGCTGTATTACCACAAGTAGTAATGGCAATGCGATTAAGTAACTTACCATACTTATGTCGAGCATTAAAGCATGTTGAGGCATGCTAAGCAAGTTGATCAAGGAAATGTCTTTTATACTTTTAAAATAGTAGGTTAAAAAGACGATTCTAGTGAAATTAAAAATCACCAACCAAAATAAAATGTACTTTAAGAAAAATCTAATTTTATTCAGCAAAACTAAAATGATTTTGTACTATAAAATAGAAACTATAAATTGGCAATTGCTAATTGTAACTGCACATATACATTTTCATTTACATTCACTAATGGCAATCTAACGTTGTCGCCACAAACTCCCAATATTTTAAGTGCAGCCTTTACGCCACCCGGGTTTCCGTCAGCAAAAAGTAAATCGGTAATACCTGTTAATTTATAGTGTAGAGGTCTGGCAGCTTCGAAGTTTCCTTGTAAGCATAAGTGTACCATTTGGCTATAATCTTTTGTAAAAGCATTGGCAGTTACAGAAATCACACCCCAACCGCCAGCAGCAATAATTGGTAGTGTTAGATTGTCATCACCAGAAATAAGCATAAAATCATCAGGTTTATTTTTGATGATTTGCATCATTTGCTCCAGGTTTCCTGATGCTTCTTTGATACCACATATATTAGGGACTTCGTGTGCTAAATGCAAGGTAGTTTGAGCAGTTAAGTTGGAGCCGGTGCGGCCAGGTACATTATATAAAATGATGGGCAAAGCCGAAGCTTTTGCTAACATGGTGTAATGTTGTATAATACCTTGTTGCGATGGTTTGTTGTAATAAGGAGATACTGAAAGTACTGCAGTAAAACCATCATAATCAAAGTTTTCTAATTGATGAGTTAACTCTGCTGTGTTATTTCCACCAATGCCAATCACTAAAGGAACACGACCAGCATTCTTACTTTTAATACAATTGATTACTTCTTTTTTTTCATGGCTTGTTAAGGTGGCTGTTTCTCCAGTGGTACCAAGCACTACAATGTAGTTGATGCCTTGTGTGATTAAACGTTCAACCAAATTTTCTAATCCATTAAAATCAATATTCCCATTCGGCAAAAATGGGGTGATAATGGCAACTCCAGTACCTTTTAGTTTGTTTTGCATTTTATTTTTTTGGATGAATCATGTTTAAATACTTTTCTGCTAGTGTTATGAAACTTTGTAATCCTAAATTTTCATCAACACTAAGCATTAAATCGTAATAAGGAGTGTATTTAGGATGTTCTTTTCCTACTTTAAATTTTGCTCTTGAAAGCGCTGTTACATAAAGTAAAGGCGTTTTGTAGTTCATACATAAGTTGATGAGCAAATCGAAAGGTTCTAAAATAAAATTTTCGACAATGGGATCATTTGGTTTTAAATACCATTTGAGTTGTTTGCGTGAAAAAAAATCGTACTCTAGTTTAGAACTCATTAATGTAGGTTCTTCTTTACCATCGTAAAAGCCTATAGCTCTCACTTTCCGTTTGTTTTCTTTGAGTTTTTTGATATATTTTTTAACCAATTCAAATTCATCTTTATTGGTGGCATCAAAGATAAGGGCAATGGTTTCTGCTTCTTCAAAATTAACTGCAGCTTTTTTTCTTTGAATAGCTGCAAATTCTTTTTTCAAGAAATATTCCCCTGCTCTTTTCTGTGTTTTTTTAACTATGCTCAAAGCCTTTTTCTTATTTTACTACAAAATAAAGGTTTTAAATTGAGATTTGTACAGTGTGAAATAAAATTGTAGCTTTTTAGTGGAAATCGAAAATCTTTCTATTTGATGCTGAAACAATTATTTTCTTCGAAGATTTAGTATCTTTTTTAAATTAAACATTGTTAATTAACCGCAGAGGCGCAGAGAAGACGCAAAGTTCGCAGAGAAAGAGATCAAACCTCTTTCTGCCGAAGTTAAAGTATTTAAATCAATTTTCATGTTCCTTTAACCCAAAATTTGGGAAGTCAATTGTTTTTTTAAGTGAAAATATGGCTATTTAATCCTGTATCCTAATCTAACCTCTAAATCAAAAGAAGAAGCATCAAGTTTACGGTGGTAAGGATAAAAGGTAGGGCCAAAAAGACCATTAAATGATAGATATAGTGAGTGACTTAAAAAATGCTGATATCCTAACATAATATGTGGATGTAAGAAGTATCTATTAACTACTTCATTATAATTTGCATAATTTATAGTACTAAAGTAATATTTTGAGAAACCTGCAAAAATTCCTAATCCAGCATAAAAACTACTTCTCGATTTTTGATTTACAAATGTTTTAACACCTATCCCTAAAGCTGCCCTTTCCTCCAATCTACCTACTTGATCACTTAAATAAAGGTTTGGTTTAATTAGTGAAGTTTTAAGTGGTAAGTAAATAGCAATATTTTTATTCTTGAAGAAATAAGAATATTGTAAACGTAACTCCTTACACCATAAGTTATATAAAGAAACATCAATCAAATGCTTTTGATTTAACTGGTAATTTACAAAAAGATTGGACGTATTTTGATAAAGAGGATTGCCAAATACTATATCTTCTCTCCCACTTTCATACTTGATTTTATAAATGCTATTGGCTCTATAACCAACTGCAACTTGTTCTTTTACTAATTGTTCTGGAATTAATATGACCTTGCCTTGTCCGATTTGAGTGACCTTTCCAACTAGGATTAATTTGTTTTTAAAAAAGATACTATCTTGAGCTAAACTTACACAACAAAAAAGGAGTAAGTTACAAGTAACTTGAAATTTAATGTAGTTTATCATTATTTTGTCTGCAAGTTAACGTGAATGCAATAAATTTATTATATTTAAGAAAAAATTCATCTAAAAAATGGCTTCATTAAGGTAAACGCAAAGGCTCAAAGAGTTTAACTGATTGTGAAGCAAAATAATCATTTTTAAATTTACACATCTTCAAATTTTCAAATTCAATAGGTAAATTGGCACATATTTTTTGCCACATGCCGAAACTTTGGCATCACAGATTATGTCTACATTCAAATAAAATCAATCAATTAATTTAAATTGTCACATTGCTTCATTGGCATATTGGCACATTTAAATTTAGTCAAACGACTGATTATTCTTGCTCGCTTGGTCAATCATAGCCTGGTATTCGGCAGGAGATAAATCGTTGTAGTAGAAATTGATTGGATTAATTTTATTGTTGTTTTTTATTACTTCGTAATGTAAATGAGGGGCAGTGCTCATCCCTGTGCTTCCCACATAGCCAATAATATCGCCTCTTTTTACTTTTTGTCCGCGTCTAACAGCAAAGCGACTCATGTGGCCGTAAAGCGTTTTATATCCATAATTGTGATTAATTACCACGTGATTGCCATAGCCCTGTGCAAGGTTATCAGCTGCTTCAACAACACCATCGCCAGTAGCATAAATAGGAGAGCCCACAGGAGAGGAAAAATCCATTCCCGAGTGTAAATGCGTTGTTTTGTAAATAGGATGTGTACGGTAGCCAAAACCCGAAGTCATACTTTTTAAATTTTTGTTACTGATAGGCTGAATTGCAGGAATACTGCCCAACATGACAGATTTATTGTTCGCCAATTTTACCACATCATCAAACGACTTACTTTGGATATACATTTTTTTGGCAATCTTATCTAGTTTTTGGGTAGTTTGAATCAATAAATCGCTGTTGTTTAAACCTTCTAAATCTTTATACCTGTCAACACCTCCAAAGCCTGCATTGCGTATTTCTGCTGGAATGGGATCGGCTTCAAAAATTACACGATACACATTATCATCACGGTTTTCAAGATCGGCCAACACCAAATTCATCTGATTTAAACGATTGTCGAGTAAATCGTACTGGTACTTCATGGCTTCAATTTCGCGCTTCAATTGCTTTTCTTTTGGAGAATCAAAATAGGAATAAGCAAAAAACATGGTGACTGAAGCAAAAGCTAAACCTGTAACTAAAAAACCTGCAAAACGCTTAAATCTATCCCAAAACTTGAGCTGTACCTTTTCGTAGGTCAACGATTTTGTATTGAAATAGAATTTAATTTTCGACATCTTTTTGATATATTTTACTGCTTTGTTAGCAAATTTGAACTCAAAATTAATCAAATAGACTAAATTTGCAAGCCTTATTTAAAAAGCATCCTGATTTTGCGGGTTTTTTTAGCAAATATTAGGATTAGCATTAGTACAAGGAAAAAGATTGATAAATTGATAAAAGCATTAACAACAGCTATGGAATCGCGTAAAGTAAGACAAACATTTTTAGATTTTTTTAAATCCAAAGGACACGAAATAGTAGCATCGGCACCCATGGTGGTAAAGAACGATCCAACCTTGATGTTCAACAACAGTGGAATGGCTCCATTTAAAGATTTGTTTTTAGGAAATGCTCCTATAAAATTTCCACGTGTGGCCGATACACAAAAATGTTTGCGTGTGAGTGGCAAGCATAATGATTTAGAAGAAGTGGGTGTAGATACCTACCATCATACCATGTTTGAAATGCTTGGTAACTGGAGTTTTGGCGATTATTTTAAAAAGGAAGCCATTGCCTGGGCATGGGAATTATTGACAGATGTTTACAAATTAGATAAAGACAGATTGTATGTCACCGTTTTTGAAGGCGATGCTAAAGAAGGCTTAGCTTTTGATCAGGAAGCTTATGATACTTGGGCAAAATTTATAGATCCAAAACGTATTTTAAACGGTAACAAAAAGGATAATTTCTGGGAAATGGGCGATACTGGCCCTTGTGGACCATGTAGTGAAATACATGTTGACTTGCGACCCGATGAAGAACGTAAAAATATTGATGGTGCTACACTTGTAAATAATGATCATCCACAGGTGATTGAAATCTGGAACAATGTGTTTATGGAGTTTGAGCGTAGAGCAGATGGAAGCCTGGTAAAATTGCCGAAGCAACATGTAGATACCGGAATGGGTTTTGAACGCTTGTGCAGAGCTATAGAAGGGAAAAGCAGCAATTATGATACAGATGTTTTTCAACCCTTGATTCAGCATGTGGCGCAGCAATCAGGAAAGCCTTATGGGGAGGATGAAAAGATTGATATTGCGATTAGGGTGTTGAGTGACCATATCAGAACAATTTCTTTTGCTATTGCCGATGGACAGCTGCCAAGTAATAACAAAGCAGGTTACGTAATCAGAAGAATTTTACGCAGAGCAGTAAGATATTATTATACATTTTTAGAAGTAAAGGAACCATTTCTATGCACCATGGTGCCCGTATTAGTGCGCGAAATGGGTGATGTTTTTCCTGAATTAAAAGCACAACAAGGCCTCATTGAAAATGTAATTAAAGAAGAAGAAACAGCCTTTTTAAGAACTTTAGGAAATGGTATTGTAAGATTTAGCAATCATATTAAATCGTTAAACAGCGCCATTATTGATGGAGCTTTTGCGTTTGAATTGTATGATACTTTTGGTTTCCCGATTGACTTAACAGAATTGATTGCAAGAGAGCAAAATTTGAGTGTAAGCATGGAGGAATTTAAGGCTTGCATGGCACAACAAAAAAATCGTTCAAGGGCAGCTGCAGCAGTTGATACAGAGGATTGGGTAATTTTAGATGCTGATGCTGAATCTGTTTTTGTGGGTTATGATTTATTAGAAACAGAAACAGAGATTATTAAGTATCGTAAGGTATCCCGAATGGTCGGGACAAAAAACAAAGAGCAATTTCAACTGGTGTTAAGTCGCACACCTTTTTATGCCGAAAGTGGCGGTCAAGTTGGTGATACAGGCAAATTGACATACGAAAATGAAGTTGTTGAAATTACCGATACCAAAAAAGAAAATGGCATCACCATTCACTTTGCAGATAAATTACCAGGTGATTTAAGTGTTACTTTTTTAGCACAAGTAAATGCTGGTGAACGTGCTTTAACAGAGAACAATCATAGTGCTACACACTTGATGCACGCTGCTTTGCGTACTATTTTAGGAACGCATGTAGAGCAAAAAGGCTCTTTGGTAAATGATAAAAATTTACGTTTCGATTTTTCACATTTCTCTAAAGTGAGTAATGAAGAAATTGCTGCCATTGAACAAATGGTCAATAAAAAAATCAGAGAGAACATTGCTTTACAAGTAGAGTTGATGAGCATTGATGATGCGCGTAAAACAGGCGCTATGGCTTTGTTTGGTGAAAAATATGGAGATGTTGTACGAGTAGTAACATTTGATAAAAATTATAGTATTGAATTGTGTGGAGGAACGCATGTAAAAAGTACTGGGCAAATAGGTTTGTTTAAAATTGTTTCTGAAGGCGCTGTGGCTGCTGGTGTTAGACGTATTGAAGCGATTACCGCCAATGCTGCTGAGGATTATTTTAATCAAAATTTAGCGACTTTAAATTTGGTTAAAGAGGCCTTAAAAAATCCTAAAGATGTGCTTAAAAGCGTAGGTGCTTTGTTAGATGAAAATACTAAATTAACCAAGCAAATAGAGGCTTTGATGCGTGAAAAGGCGAAAGCAATTAAAACAGCTTTATTGAGCAATGTAAAAGAAGTAAATGGAATTAATTTTATCAGCTCCATCATTGAATTAAATTCAGCAGAAGCCATAAAAGATTTATGTTTTCAATTGAAGCAAACGCCAAATACAGCAATAGCTTTAGGTGCTGTGATGAATGATAAAGCGCAATTATTTATAGCTTTAAGTGATGATTTGGTAAATGATAAAAAATTAAGCGCAGCAGCAATTGTAAAAGAAATTTCAAAGGAAATTAATGGTGGAGGTGGTGGAAGTCCTGCTTTTGCCACTGCTGGTGGAACGAAAAAGGAAGGAGTACTTTTGAGCTTGGAAAAAGTTAAAGATCTTCTTTAGGACAATAAAAGTATTGTATTTACATTATGATACTTAACCTAAGGAATTTTCAATATGAGACATATACTCTTTTTTGCTTTACTTTTTATTTCAAGAATTGTGAATGCCCAAACACCTAATTTTGTTTGGACTAAAGGTTTTGGTGGACTTGATAATGAAAATGTTTCTTCAGTTGCAACAGATATAAATGGGAATGTATTTATGACTGGATATTTCTTGAGTGATACACTTAATTTTGATTCATTAAGTTTATCGAACACTAATCAGAACACAAGTTCTTTTACGTATTTGAAATCGGATATTTTTATTGCAAAATTTGATAACGAAGGAAATACTTTGTGGGCAAAAAATGCAAGAGGGAATAAATATGATGCTTCAATGGCAATGAGTTTGGATTACGATGGAAACGTTATTGTGACAGGAACTTTTAATAGTGATACCCTCTATTTTGACTCGATTTCATTAATTCATAGTGTTCCAAATCCAAATTCAAATGCAGTAAGTGATTTTTTCATTGTAAAGTTTGACACTTTTGGAAATGTGTTATGGGCAAAAAGCACTTATAAGGCCATAGCAAATTCGATTGCTGTAGATTTAGATAACAATGTATTTGTATCAGGTTCCTACTATGCAACTACTTTTTTAGTTTTAGATTCAATAACCATAAATGGCCAAGGGGCGAATGATATTTTTCTTGCTAAATATGATGAATCAGGAAATTTAATTTGGGGTAAAAGTATAGGCGGTGCAAGCAGTGATTGGGACAAAGCTGTTACAACGGATATGAGTGGTAATGTATTTTTAACTGGGTATACACAAAGCTCAACGCTCTCAATAGATACAATGTCGCTAGCAATGACCTGTCGAACCTTTATTGCTAAGTTTAATCCAAATGGAGAATTAATTTGGGCGATAAATGCTGCAAATTCAGGTTCTATAGATGCAAAGTCTATTAAAACAGATTTGAATGGGAATTTAATTTTGGTTGGAGGCTTTCACAGTGCAACTGTCAATTTTGGTTCAACTACTTTAACTAATTTTGTAACAAACCCTAGTATTGCATATGATAATAAAAACGATGTATTAATTGCCAAATATGATGGTTTCAGCAATCTACTTTGGGCTAAAAGCGCAGGCGCGTTTGATCATGATATTGCAAAATCAGTTTTTATAGATGGTAGTGACCATATCTATGTTACAGGAGATTTCTCATATCAGTTAATTTTTGGGCCATTTATTTTAACTGAGATTTCATGGGAGAATTTGTTTATTCTTAAATTGGATGCTTCAGGAAATTCACTTTGGCTTAAAAGTGCTCTTAAAGCTAATGCATCAGCAATTTGTGTTGACAATTATAATAATGCATTTATAATCGGGAGTTACGATCAGAATGCAAATTTTGACTCAATTACATTGATCGCCAATCCTTCCTACTACACCAATATATTTCTAACAAAGTTAGATATTACTACAGGCGTAGAGGAAATAAATAATACTGTTGAACAAGTTATTTATCCAAATCCTTTTACATCAACAACCACATTTCAAAGTAAATCTACTTTGAAAAACGCTACCGCAATAATTTACAATTCCATGGGGCAAGAAGTAAAGCAAATTAAAAATATTTCAGGTAATAGTTTTAATATTGAAAGGGATAATTTACATGCTGGTTTATATTTTATTAATCTTGCAGAAGGCAATAAGATAATTAGCACAGAGAAGTTTGTTATCAGTGACTATTAAATTTTACAAAATGGAACTTCTGAATTACGTGTGAATATAGGTAATTTGTTTACCTCAAATGATTGTTTGGCTTAGCCTTAATTTGCTCCAATAAGGATTATTACATGCTAAAAAAATCACTCAAATACTTGTCATTAGCAAACTGTTCAATAATAAAATCTCATCATTTTTCACCTTTCCGAAGCCAAGATAGGTTAACTAGAAACTTGATTTAGGGCCAATTGAAAGTAAATAGAGAATTTATTATCTTTGTATTACTATTTAATGAAAAATGGCTCCTTCAGAATTAAATGCAGTTAAACTCAATTTGGTTGATTGGATCAACCAATTATCAGACAAACATGTACTTGCATTTTTAGATGCTTTAAGATTGTCAAATAACAAAGGAGAGGATTGGTGGAAAGATTTATCTGATGCTCAAAAGAAACAAATAAAATTAGGAATAAAAGATGCAGATGAAGGCAATTTTTTAACATCAGAAGAGTTTTGGAAAAAAGTTAAAAAGGCCTGAAGTGATTGCTAAATCAGTTGTTTATACGCACAGAGCTATTCAAAATGCGTTAGTGATTCGTAATTATTTAAAATTTTATTTTTCAATTAAAGAAGTAGCATCGTTTTATGAATTAATTCAATCTTTTGAAAAAGTAATCCTTAATTTTCCTAAACTATATCATAAACCCAACAGAAAGTTGAACGTAAGAAGGGCTGTGATGAGTAAGCAATTATCAATATATTATAGAATAAATAAAGAAGTCATTGAAGTAATTGCGATACTCGATAATAGGTGCGACATGGAAAGTAAGTTAGATACATCAAACATTTAGAATTTATTTGATTTAAGAATATGTAGAATTAGTTTTTCCCTATGCTCAAAAAATCACTCAAGTACTTCGCATTAACTTTCCTCTCCATAGTGGCCTTTGCTCTCGTTTATTTACTTTCAGCATACCTGCTTTCAAGAATTTCTTTATCTGCTGAAAATGATACGCCAAAAGATATTCCTATTTACATCAGAACCAATGGCGTGCATACCGATATTGTAGTCCCCGTCCATCATGAGCTATTCGATTGGTCAAAAGAAATCAAGGTTGCGCACACACAAGCCAATGATACTAATTTTAGCCATTTGGCTTTAGGCTGGGGCGATAAAGGCTTTTATTTAGAAACACCCACCTGGGCCGATTTAAAAGTTTCTACCGCATTTAAGGCTGCCACAGGATTGAGCAACACTGCTATTCATGCCACCTATTTAGATCAAGTAAAAGAGGATTTATCTTGCAAAAAAATTGATATTAGTCAATCGCAATACAAACGCTTGATACAGTTTATCACTGCAAGTTTTCAAAAGGATAAAGAAGGACATTTTATGCAAATTAAAACCAATGCCAACTATGGCAAAACCGATGCTTTTTATGAAGCCAATGGAGCCTACAGCCTTTTTCACACCTGCAATACCTGGGCAAATAATGCATTAAAGTCTTGTGGTCAAAAATGCTGTTTTTGGACACCTTTTGACACGGGGATTTTTTTGAATTATAAATAGGTAATAATACCGATGTGAAATAAGTAATGGCCCAAATTTGTTTTACTGCATTTGTGCCAAACTTCTTTCCGATCGGCATTTACCAATGTAAGATTTTAAATTATTGGTATAATTTATAAATCACATTGGTATAATATGAAGTATTGGAAATATTTGGTTTTTACTTTTAATAAAATGCTTCAATAATTAAAACAATAGCATAGTGAATTATGCTTTCTTGGGATAATCTAAAGGAAAAAAATAAGTAGTTAATGAATATCGAAACGAATAGAATTTTTCAATTGCAGCATAAAATTGTAACTTTGATAAAAAATAAGTTACATGGAAGCGAAATCGAGCGGCAGAAAAATTATCATCATATCATCACTCATTATTTTGGTGGTAATAAGTCTTACCTTTTTAATTTTTAATTACACTTACAGCGAGGGAAATAGAGCAGGTGTAGTGGTAAAAATTTCAAAAAAAGGATACTTGCTAAAAACTTATGAAGGCGAGCTCAACATGGGTGGCATGGGTAATTTGCCCAATACAGCACAAATGAATATGCAATGGAATTTTTCTGTAAATGATCAAGCAGTAGCAGATACTTTAATGAATTTAGAAGGCAGAAAAGTATCATTACACTATAAAGAAATTATTAAAAATATGCCTTGGCAAGGAGAAACAAAATACTTTGTAGATGGCGTAAAGTTGATTAAAGACTAAATTTACTGCTGTTTGATAAACTTAAAACGCTCAGTATTTTCAACACCTGTTAACTCAATCATATACATCCCATTGGCCCATTGTTCAATATCCAGTTGCAATTGATTGGTTTTAGCAATTTGTTTTTCTATGACCAATTCGCCAGCAATGTTCCATATTTTTAAGTTACCTTCTAAAGTACTCTTGTTTATTGACTTTAAAATGATGAAGGTATTTGCAGGATTAGGCATCACTGTTAAACCAGTATTTGCAATGCTTTCATTTAATCCAACATAGACAAAATTATAAACAGCGCTTTGCGCTTGACATCCATTACTATCAATAACTAACACATAATAATCTCCAGACGATGTTGGTGTAAATATAGGATTGGTTTCATTAGGAATAGGGAAATTGTTATTAAACCATTGGTATGAATTATAACCAGCAGTTGTTTCTAAATTATAACCAACTTGTGTTACAATTGGTGTTGTAGGTGCTGGTAAAACAGTCACTATAATTTGATTGGAGTTGCTGTTTCCACAACCATTTGAATTTGTTACATAATAACTACCCGAAACTGACACAACAATAGCTGGAGAAGTATTTCCATCACTCCAAACACCATTAACATTTCCGGTTAAAATTACTGTGCTTCCATCACATATTGTTGTCGAGCCAATAGCAGAAATTGTTGCAGCAGTTGGCAAAGAATCAACAATTACATTAATTGTATTTGAGTTTACAGTGCCACAAGAATTGGTATTTGTTACAGAGTAATTTCCTGCCGTAGTAACTGTAATTGAATTAGTACTTGCACCGTTACTCCATGTGCCATCAATATTTCCTGTTAACTGCACTGAATTTCCATTGCAGATACTGGTAGCTCCAATAGCAGAAATACTTGCCGCAATAGGTTGTGGATTTACAGTAACTGTAATATTATTTGAAGTAGTACTGCCACATGCATCTGTATTTGTTACATAGTAATCGCCACCTGTATTTACCACAATTGATGGCGAAGTTGCACCATTGCTCCACGTTCCGCCATTGTTTCCATTTAAAGTAACAGTGTTTCCAGCACAAAAAGTAGTTGAGCCTAACGCGGCAATAGTTGATGCCAAAGGGCCAGTGCTTATCATTACATTAATCGTGTTTGAATTAATACTTCCACAACTATTGGTATTTGTTACAAAATAATTACCTGCTGTTGTTACATTAATTGTTGAAGTTGTAGCTCCATTACTCCAGGTGCCACCATTGTTATTTCCTGATAAAGTAACAGTAGAACCTGTGCAAATAGTTGTTGCACCATTGGCAGAAATTACTGAAGGCG
>JBILPB010000082.1:0-14677 GCA_044374175.1 Bacteroidia bacterium
TGATTTTGCAAAAGGGGGCGTAGCAAGCTGCCGTGCAGCGAGGAGCACCCGGGCCTTTCTGAAAGGAAGGCTTTGCCCAAATAAATAAATAAAAATTTATATCTTATGATACAACTCCAATATCCCATCCACCATGGCCTTCCACGAAAAGTTCTTCTTCTTCTGGATGGTGTTTTTTACCATTTCTTCTTCTCTGCTTTCTAAATAAAAATCTTTAATATACTGTGCAATTTGTTGAGGATCTCTATCTGCAACATAACCACATAATTGGTGCGGTACCATTTCGGCTAAACCGCCTACATTGGTCACCAACATGGGCCTTTCGAAATGATAAGCTATTTGTGTTACTCCACTTTGTGTAGCCGTGTGGTAGGGTTGAACGATTAAATCGGCAGCGCAGAAATAGTATTTTACCAAATCGCTGTGGATATAATGTGTGTTTAAAATTAAATGCTGCTCTAATTGTCCTTCTTGTATCAATTGTAAATAAGGCTCGGGGCTTTCGTAGAACTCGCCTGCCACTATCAAATGAATGTTTAATTTTTTAATTTGCTCATCGGCCATGGCTTTGAGTAATAAATCCAAACCTTTATATTGCCTTATAAAACCAAAAAATAAAATATAGTGTTTTGATGGATCTAATTTGAGCTTTTGAAGCGCCACAGCTTTACTTACTTTTTCGCCAAAAGTATCGTAAATGGGATGCGGGATAAATGCTTTGTGTTGGTTATTTGTAAAGTTGTTTAAATCATTCAACACCGCTTTTGACATGGCTACAAAGCCCTGACATGATTTTACAAAATAGCGTGTGAAAAAGCTATCGCCAAATCGTTTTTCGTGTGGTATTACATTATCGGTAATGGCAATAATTTTGATGTTGCTGTTGAATTTAATGATGCGCATGATAGTGCCTAAACACGGTCCCATAAAGGGAATCCAAAATCTAACAATAATTAAATCGGGCTTTTGTTTTTTTATTTTTATTGCACTTTTAATCCAGTTAAAAGGATTAATGGAATTGACACACGTTTTTATGTTGATATCTGACGGGGCTTGACCAGAATCGTATTGCGTTGTGCCCGGAAAGAGAAACGATGGGTATTGCAACGAAAATGAGTAAATTTGAGCATCGTAACCAGCCTTATTGAATTCTCTACAAAGCGATTCATTAAAATTAGCAATGCCACCACGCAAAGGAAAAGCAGGACCTACAATAATAACTTTCAATACAATTGCGTTAAAACAAGATAAATATTACTTATTAAAATCCCTCAATTTTAGGGCTGTGAGCACCTTTTTAGTGTATAAAGGAAAATCGCCATTGAGCATCCAGGCAAAATAGGAAGGCTCATTTTTAAGCACTTCGCTCACCGGTTTTCCTGCATGTTTTCCAAAATTAAACACCTCTACACCTTTATCGTTGTATATGATTCTGCCTGCTAAATCCACATTTTTATTGATGTTGGTAAACTCATGCAGCACTTTAACATCGTTTTGAACGGGTTTTGATTTTACCCCGTTTTTATCTTCAAATTCTGTTTCCTGGTATTTTTCCAATTGCGCTAAAAGTACTTCGTAAGTAGCTTCAACATCGGCCTCAGCGGTGTGTGCGTTAATTATTTCTTTGTTACAATAAAACTTATAAGCAGCTTTCAAAGTTCTTTGTTCCATTTGGTGAAATATATTTTGAACATCTACTGTTTTTCTATTTTCCAAAGCAAAATCAACTTCGGCACGTAAAAACTCTTCCACCAACACTGGAATGTCGAATTTATTAGAGTTATAGCCTGCCAAATCGCTATTTCCAATAAAATTAGCAATTGTTTTTGCCATTTTTTTAAAGGTTGGCATATCTACAATATCTTTATCATAAATACCATGTATTAATGATGATACCAGCGGAATAGGTATTTCGGGGTTGATACGTTGTGTATATTTTTCTTTACTTCCATCTGGCATTATTTTAATGATACAAATTTCCACAATTCTATCGGAAGCCACATTAACACCAGTTGTTTCAAGGTCGAAGAATGCTAATGGTTTAGTAAGTTTTAAATGCATTAATTAGGGTATAATTTATTTTGGTTTAACAGCAGGGCTCTCTTTTTTAGGTACTGCAGGTTTTGTTTTTGCAGGCGTTCCGGGCTTGCCATCTTTTGTTTTTGTATCCGATTTAGCCCCTTTGCCTTTATCAGCTGTTTTTGCAGGAGGCGCAGTAAACAATGGTTCAAGATTAAAAGTCATAGGAATAACCTCTGTGTATTTTTTACGATTATCCACATTGATATCCTTTTTAAAGGTTTTATAACCATTACAATTTACAATCAATTCATATTTTCCTGCGTCAAGTGCAATGGCCACTCTGCCATTTCTATATGTTTTATACTCGCCTTGTTTATTGCCTGTAGGGATGTAGTTAACAATGATTTCGGCATTAACGCCCTCTTTACTTGTATCGGCAGCCGCAATAATTTTTGCTGTAATTACCGATAATTTTGGAGCAACATCTTCAAACACAACACGGTAAAGATCAAAATCGCCAATTCCATCTTCTCTAACGGACGAAACATAAGCACTACAACCGTTTTCCATAAAGCAAATGGTCATGTTATCTTCTGGCGTATTAATTGGATAGCCAATATTTACTGGCTCTTTAAATCTTTGCGCTAAACTGTCCCATTCTGCTTCAAAAATATCAAAACCACCCATGCTGTTGAAGCCTTGCGATGCAAAAATTATAGCGTTTCCATCGGCTTTGATGCGGGGAAAGTCTTCTCCGTAAGGAGTATTTAACTCATCAATATTTACTGGTTTGCCCCATGTTCCATCTGGTAATTTTTTAGACATCCAAAGATCTGAACTTCCTTTTCCATCTGATCTAAAACTTGCATACACCAGTGTATTACCATCAGGACTAATAGAAGCAGCTGATTCAACTTTATTGGTATTAATTACTTTTCCTAGGTCTGCCGCTAAGCCAAAACCACTCTTTTCAAATTCAGAAATGTATATATCACCGTAAGTATCTTCATGGTCGATATACACCAACATTTGTTTACCATCTGAACTAAGGCCTACCACCTCTTCATCATACTCTGTATTTAGTTTTGCATTTACACCTTTAGCTTTGGTCCATGAAGAGTTTTTCCATTCAGAAATATACATTTCGGAGGTGTAAAAACCATCAGGGTCTAACACACCACCAGTGTTACCAGGACGTCTGGTGGTAAACACCACAAAGGATTCATTGGTAGGTAAAAAAGGATAGTAATCGGCAAACTCCGAGTTTACCTTTTTACCTAAGTTTTCAAAGGATACTTTCAAAGGATTTTTAATTAGCTCTTTAGCATTGTTGCATTGTGCAATGCCCAATTGCGCTATTTCAATTTCATTCTTTTTTTTAGGATTTAACTCAATAAATTTATTGAAAGCTGTAATAGCTTTATCAAATTTTAATGCATAGTGATAAGCATTTGCTAAATCTAAATAATACTCATTATTAGCTTTCCCAGAGTTGAAATATTTTTCGAGATATGTATAAGCAGTTGTCTTAACCACATTGGTTTTGAGCATACACACCGCAATGCGTAAATTATACTCAGGATTGTTTTCGTCTTTTTTAATTAATTCTGAATAACCTCTTAATGCACTTTTGTAATTTTTTGCATCATACTGTTTTGGTGCATCTTCAGTTGGGTCAATTTTTTCTTGCGCCAATATTGTATGGGAAACAAGAGTAGAAAAAACAAAAATAATTACACTTAAATAATACCTTAACATCATATCACAAAAAATAAAATTTAGAAACGCACTTCACAAATATATAATTTACATTTTAAAATTAGACTAAATTGACATCAAATATTTACCAACCTTAAACTCTAGCTCTTTGAACATTGCAATTACACTTGCTTTTCAATAAAATACATGTCAATTTTGCCTTTATTTTTAGCCGTGACTTTTCCTCTATATTGGCATGTAAAATGATCTTTTATAAGTTTAAAGGTATTTCCAGAAATGTTAATTTTAACAGCTCGCCACAACTTTCCATTCTGCTTGCCACGTTTACTGCATCGCCCCAAATATCGTAGGCAAACTTTTTTGTGCCAACAATACCAGCCACAACAGGACCTGAGTGAATACCTATTCGTATTTCAAAAAAAGGCAAGCCTTTATTTTTTCTATCTGTTTTTATTTCTTCAATTGTTTTTAAAATTTCGATGGCTGCATTTACCATATCTATGGCATGTGTTTTATTTTCAATTGGCAGACCTGCAGCGGCCATATAAGCTGCGCTTTTTTAATTTCTATTTTTTTATCTCTTAAACTTCAAGCAAATTTATTTGAATGATTAATTTTTCATTCTAATTTCAAGGTTTGAACTAATAAACTGTTTTAATTCATCTTCATTGGTATTGCCATAAGAGTTGAATACAAAACTCTCTATTTCTTCAAAAACAACATTCGCATTGTTGTTTTCACTTCCGTTAATAGTGCCAGCAATAACTTTAAATTCATTTATCAATTCGGTTTGATTGGCTAATATTGGTTTAAAATTGGCCTTAAGCGCAAGTTCTTTGGTTAAATTATTAAAATTATAAACCTCTAAAGGAAACATTTTAATACTTCCATCTTCGTTTTTATCAGGAAAAATCTCATCAAGATTAATAATTAACTGATCGCCTTGAACATTTAATTTTTTACTAATCGATTTTCCATCTTGATTAATGTATTTGGCCACAAGCATGCTGTTATCATTGATTCTAATTTTAGTTGTATCGATCCAAACTTTTGAAACTTTACTAAGGAATAAAAAATTATCCTTTCCAAAGTATTTGAATAAATCATTATGTGGCAATTTAACTTGCGATTCTCTTCTGGTGGTGATGGCAGTTCTTCTGCTTAATGGTTTAAGCACGGTACTAGCAGTTGCAGATAAAGAATTGTCGGGAATCATAATAAATCTACCATTGTCTTTGCTAATTACAAAGGCCGAATTTGTTAATGAACCAAACACAACTTCATCGTTTTGATTGACAGAAGTACCAGTCGATAATTTTTGTTTTTGCGTGGTGTTATACAAAGTTCCATTAACCTTTACAACATTGTAGTTTGAAACATTTTGAGCAAAACTATATCCTGCAAAGAGGATTAGCAGGGCAAGCAGTTTAATTGTTTTCATTTTTTTTAATTAGATGTTGCTATTTGATTATAGTATTTTTTTTCATAAATACTTTGAGGTCATCAGGATTAAATTCGCCATATTCGTTAAAAACAAAAGCGTAAATCTCGTCATAAATCATTGTTTTTTCTTTAATGCCATCCAAGGCACTCACTAGAAAGCGAAGCGACTCTTCAAGCTCTTTATTATCAACTAAAACAGGATTTATATTAGCGCAATGCTTAATATCTTTGGTCATTTTGTTGTAATCCACTAACTCAAATTGTTGCACCATAAGTTTACCGTTTAAATCAACTTCTTTAAAAATAGTTTTTAAATTTATAGCTAACCCTGGATTTGCTTTACCTATTTCAATATTGTGAACCAGGCCTTTACTGTCAGTATATTTTACTAACATAATTCTATCCTTTCCTTTATTAAAAAGGCTTGTATCTATTTTCAAAGTAGTAACATTATCAACAAACATAAATTTACTTTTACCAAAGAAGTAATACAAATCTGCAATGGGCAAGGTATCATTTAAATTACTGGCGCCACGTTTAGTGATTGATGATCTTAAGCCAACTGGTTTAAGTGCATTTTCTAAATCAACTTCAAGCTTATCGCCAGCTTTAAGCATGTATCTACCACTGCTTTTACTGTAAATAAAACATGAAGCATTCATGTCTTCGAAAACCAATTTGTCTTTTGGATTTAAGGAATCGCCAGCATTTAGCTTCTTTTTATTTTTTGCATTAACAACATTGCCATTCACTTTTATAATACTGAATCGGTCATCGCCTTTAATAACAAAACCTAGGTTGAGCAGGGCAAACGAGCATAAGAAAATTAACGTTTTCACGGTAAATATTTTTTAGTTTCCAAATAATTCAAAGATAAACTCGCCCCCTTCGTCACCTGCATTGTTTAGCGCATTTCCGGTAGGTACCTGTTTGGTTTCTGCTGTTACTTTTTCTTTCACATAAGCAATTAAATCTGTGACAGAACTCTTACTTTTTAAATTTGTGTTAAGGTATTCCAAAATGTATTTAGCAAAAGGACTGTGTTCTCCTTGTTTGCCATCATCAACCAGTTCAAGTCTTCCTGAAGTGAGTCCCCATCTTGATTTAGACTGCACAGCATTTTCAAGATTTCCTCTTTGCGTATCAATAAACAAAGCACCACTAAAGCATGCATCTGCCACTAAAAATATATGTTTAGCATTAATTTGTTTGAGCATTTTGATTAAAAAACTATTGGGTAGATAGTCCGCTTCGGTTCCTTTTTTTGAGTCTTGCGTTATCCAGTATCCTTCATCCAGCACATTATCGTAATAACTCTGAAACATCAACTTGTACAAGTTTTTTGCTATTATCATCAGTGCCATAAATCCATTTTCCACCCGGATCAAAACGCACGCAAGTTAATGTACCATTTGCATTTTCAACTTTAATTTCACGTTTTAATGCCATTTGCTCAAGGCTCCAAATGTTAACTATTTTATCGGCAGAGCAAGAGGCAATATATCTATCGTCTTCGCTGAAAGATAAGGAATACATCTTTTTCTGATTTCCTGCCAAATGATATTTTGCGTATTTGTTTTCGGGTTGAAGTAGTTTACAAATGCCGTTGTCAAATCCGCAGGCTACGTATTTGCCATCATTGGAAACTTCAATGCAGCGCATATATTCATCATCAAAACTCATTACTTTTGTAAAACTTCCATCTATTGTACTTACGTCAAAAAAATGACCGCTACTACTGCTGCAATATAACTGAGTTCCTTTTTTGTTAAAGGCCAAATCGGTAAATTCGCCATGATGGTTTTTAAATTGGTATAAAAGTTTATCGGTTTGTAATGAAAAAACCATTGCCATTTTATTTGAAGCGCAAACCGCCAATTGATTACCATCGCGAGAGGCTGCTAAGGCAACAATTTCATTTACACCAACAAGAATTGACTTTATAAGCGTTCCACTTTTAGCTTCGTAGAGAAGGATTGCATTTTTACTCGTGCTATTTTTTCCAACCGCAAATATTTTATCCCCATCATGACTGAAGCAAACATCATTAATTTCATTTAATGCTGTTTTAAAGGAGTTATTGATCACATTTCCTCCGGTTAGCATCACATGAATTTCGTCACCATCAGCAATAGCCATCAGTTTTTGATCGCCATTGTAAATTATTTTTTTATTGTTTTTATTGCGTAGCGCTATTTCCGACTTTTGAGACATGGCAGAAAATTGAAAAGCACAACAAAGCAGGCAAACAATAAATTGTTTAATCCACATAATATTACTCTTATTTTTAAAACTTATGATCACTTTATCATTTTAATTTACATTCATTGGCAAACTATAAACTAGCCAAAAAATAAATTTATAATGCTTACTATAATAGTAAATATTATTGCTTGTAAATATATAAAATATATAAACTACTTAGATAAATCTAGAAATAAATATTACAAAGTTCGTATTAGTGAGCACCAAAGCGGTTACTTTATTCTCTAAAAGTGTCTTTAAAATTGCTATAAGTTCGCCATTTTTCGATAACCTTTAGCATATCAGGGGCAATTTTAGAATCAAAAAACAGCGACTCGCCACTTACAGGATGCACAAAACCTAATGACTTTGCATGTAATGCCTGGCGATTTAGGAGTTCAAAGTTATTTTCTATAAACTGCTTGTACTTTGAAAAGGTGGTTCCTTTAAGAATTTTTTTACCTCCATACAATTCATCACAAAACAAGGGATGACCAATATGTTTAAAATGCACTCTTATTTGATGCGTTCTGCCTGTTTCGAGCTTACACTCTACTAAAGTTACATAACCAAAACGCTCTAATACTTTGTAATGGGTAACGGCATATTTACCTTGCTCCTCTGAGTCAAATACATCCATTTGTTTGCGGTCGCGAATATTTCTTCCAATAAAACCTTCTATTCTTCCAGTATCTTCAGCAAAATCGCCCCAAACTAAAGCAATGTAACTTCTTTGGGTAGTTCGGTCAAAAAATTGCTTTGCTAATTTGGCTAAAGCAACTTCGTTTTTAGCCACAACCATAATACCAGTGGTATCTTTATCTAAACGATGCACCAATCCTGGTCTTGGGCTGTTTTCATTGAACAATGGTAAGTCTTGAAAGTGGTACATCAAAGCATTCACTAAAGTACCAGAGTAATTGCCAAAGCCCGGGTGCACAACTAATCCAGATTGCTTATTAATGACTACTAATTGATCATCTTCATAAACTACATCCAGCGGAATATTTTCAGGTGCTATTTCTGTAACCCTGGGCGGGTGCGCCATTAAAATGCTAATTACATCAAATGGTTTAACCTTGTAATTAGATTTTACTGGTTTATCATTTACTAATATATTTCCTGCTTCTGCGGCCTGTTGAATTTTAGTTCTTGTGGCGTTTTCAATTCTAGTCATTAAAAATTTATCAATTCTTAATAACTGTTGTCCTTTCGACATCACTAACCTGTGATGTTCAAACAAATCTTGCTCTTCGCTATCGGGCTCTTCGTTAATATTCATTTATTTTTATTTGATTGTAAATGGATGATTTGTTGATCGTTTTGTGCAGTAAAACTAAGTCCCCCGATTTTATTTTTAATTTATAATTTACCTTTTCTGCAAAGATTTTTTCGTCAAACACTAAATTGTATGGTTTTATTAGTCTGTCAATTTCTGACTGTAAATTGTAGCTAAAGGTAATACTAATATTGCTTCTTAAAATAACCTCGATAGGTTTGGCTAAACTTAAACAATCAATTGCGGCTTGTTTGTAGGCTTGTATTAAGCCTGAGGTACCTAATAGGGTTCCTCCAAAAAATCGTACCACAATAATAATTATGTCGCTTAATTCAAATGATTCTATTTGATTAAGTATTGGCTTTCCAGCAGTTCCCGCTGGTTCTCCATCATCGCTACTTCTTAAATTGGTATTATTTATGCCCAACTTAAAAGCATAGCAAAAATGACAAGCGCCTTTAAATCTGGCTTCTTTTCTATACTTTTCTAATAGCTCTTTGGCTTCTTCTGCAGTTTTTACAGGGTGGGCAAAGGCTAAGAATTTACTTCCTTTATCTTTGAAAGTGGCCTCATAAACCTGATTGATTGTAAAATAAGTATCGTTCAAGAAAACTAAATTAAGGCAATTAATACTATAGCAAATACGCTTAGAAGTATTCCTAGTGTGTTTAGTTTACTTAACTTTTCGTTAAAAGCTACAATGCTAATGATAGTGCCTAAAACTACTATCGACATATTGTTTACAGGGAAGAATGTTGATGCATTTAGAAATTTGCTTTCGAGCGATTTCATTACCAAAAACATAGAAAAAAAATTAGGAATACCTAAAAACAGACCTGTGATAATACTTTTGGTATGCCATATGGTCTTTTTCATTATTAATAACAAAAAAAACGAAAATGCACCACCAATAGCAGCAAACATAAATGCAGTAGATAATATATATTCATTACTAATTTGATCTCCTGTAAACGTTCTTTGTAAATAATTAATTAAGGCATCAATACTACCACAACCTACAAATAAAATCAATGGTAAAAGATAATGCCATTGTGCTGAAATTTTTACCGACTCGTCCGACTTTTTATAACTAACCATTACCACCGCTATCATAGCCAATACAATACCTATGATTTGCACGTTACTTAATGTTTCATGATACAAATAAACTGCTAATGTTACAGGAATTACAATAGACATTTTGTTGGCAACGGATGCTACTGAAACACCAAATACAACTGTTGTTACCGATATTAAATAAAATAAACTCACAAACAACATTCCTAAAACTACTGCATATAATAACCACGATTGTTGCGCAATAAAACCTAAAGCAAAAGGCTGTGGTGCAATTTGAAATCCTAAAAAAGCTGCTACAAAATAATTAGCCACAATCGCTTGAAAACTATCAATACCAAATTTTGGGAAAAGCCTAAACACGACTATTAATCCAGTGTTAACTAAAATGCAAAGTATAATAAATATCATAAACTAATTTCAGGTTTAAAAATTTTATAAGCGTTGTTTAATAATAATGTAGATGTTACTTCTTTACTTTTTATTAAAATGGGCGCATGTACTCCTTCTTGCCATATTATATCTGATGTAAAAATATGTGCTTCGTTCCAGGCATTGTTATTAATAAATAATTGCAATGTTTTTGGGCCACCTTCAATTAATACAGATTGAATATTTTTTTGATACAAGGTTTCCAGAATTTCATCAATAAAACGCTCTCTATTTTTCAACTTCAAATAACTTACGGAATGCGTATCTTGCATTGGATATAATGTAAAAACCAAGGTGGATAAACCATCTTTAAACACATTAAGATGTTGAGGCAACTTGTTTTCTAAATCAATTATTATCCTGAGAGGACTTTTTCCAAACCATTTTCTGTTAGTTAAAGTTGGATTGTCCAACAAAGCTGTTTTGTAGCCCACAAGGATGGCTGTAACTGTACTTCTTAATTGATGTACCAAAACATCAGCATACCAATTCGTTATTTTGTTTGACAAGGACGAATTGGGGTACCTTCCACAAAAAGCATCTGCTGTTTGAGCCCATTTTAAAACTACAAACGGTTTTTTTTGGGTGTGAAAATGGATAAATATTTTATTTAACGCTATCGCTTCTTTTTCTAAAACACCAGTAATAACTTCAATGCCAGCCTCCTGCAAAAGAGCAATGCCTTTGCCCGCTACCAAAGGATTTGGATCAAGGCAGGCTATCACAACTTTAGCAATTTTATGTTCAATAATTAAATTGGCACATGGAGGTGTTTTACCAAAGTGTGAACAAGGTTCAAGGCTCACATAAATTGTTGCACCTTTTAAAAGAGTTTTATCAATTACTGCATTTACGGCATTTACCTCTGCATGTGGTCCACCAAATTGTTGATGATAACCCTCTCCAATTACAATTCCATTGTTTACCACAAGCGCGCCTACCATAGGATTCGGGGCTACCCATTGTTGCCCCAAGGTGGCTAATTGCAAACAACGTTGCATAAATATTTCGTGATGGTGCATGGTGCAAAAGTAAGAAGCCACAGCTAATAAACTAACTGTGGCCACTTATTATTCGATTTTGATGCTACTTATACCAATATGATTTTTAATTTATGCCAATAATTTATACCATTACTCAGGTAAAATTAGTCCAATCCTTTTTTGTATAATCCCGATAGAGTAGCTGTTATAGTTCAATTCATTGGACTATTACAGAAACCGTATCGGTATAAAACAAATTTGAGCCATTACTTATTTCACATCGGTATTAGTTTACAATCACTAATCGTGTCACCCATTCGCCAGCTAATGAATTAACTCTTACAAAATAAACCCCTGATTCTACATTGATTGAAATGGATGTGTTGTTTTCTGTCATTAGCACTGGACTTGTTACTTTTTGACCATACATACTTTCTATCCAAACTGTGGCATTAGGTGCTATTTGTGCATTTTCCCAATTGATTGTAAAGTTACCATTATTAGGGTTAGGTAAAACGTTGAATTTGTATTTTGAAATTGCAACTTCTTTGATACTTACATCAGTTGGGTAAGTTACATTTAAATTACCTGTACCGTTAGAAACACTTCTATTTCTTATCGCCCTAGTTGACTCACATGCTTGACTCAACTCTGTTTGAACTCTGTAAACAGTGTTTGTACCAGCTACTGGATTGCTATCTATAAATGGTGGAGCACCAGGTAGGATGGTCGCTATAACATTCATATTAGTATAATCTAGTCCAGAATAAACTAAGTAAGAGGTAATATTTTGCGCTGCACCGGTATATGAATTCCATGACAACACACGCTGAACACCAATACCAGGGAACACTTTTATACCTATTGCTCTTACAAAATCTGATTGCGCTGTTTCACCATTACATGTATCTATAAACGACAATCTATAACGGTCGGTAACTAACGATGCATTTGAATTGATATCCAAATATTCACTTAATGAATCGTATGGCAATACAACTATTTGCTGATAATTATTTGAGTTAAAAGGAACCTCTTTATAAATAGCAAAGGACTGAATTTGTGATGAAACAGGTTTTTCCCACATTAATAAATGTTGATTCGTTATTGTATCAACAGTAACCATACAAACTGTTGGTGTAGGTAAAAATGAAGAGCTCACTGAGAATGGCGCAGAAACTGCATCACATCCTAAAGAGCCTTGTCCAATTACACTGTAAACACCGGCTTGTGTAATATTGATACTATCGGCATTGGCTCCCGTATTCCATAAGTAAGAAGCAAAACTACCACTGGCATTCAAGGTAGCGTTCACCTGACCGCAATTTCCAACAACACCAGTAATAGATACTGTTGGTGGACTTACTGCTGGTAAATTGAAAGTTACTTGAATTGGACTTGATGTCTTAGGACAACCTGCTGTATCGAATACGGTTACTGAATAGAACCCAGAAGTATTTATCGTAAGTGACTCATAATTGGCGCCATTGATAGCTGCACCATTTCTATGCCACTGATAACTAAAGGCTGGGTTATAATTATTTACATTTAAATTCAGTTGACTACCTGCACATCCGTTAATTACATTGGGTGCATTAATAGAGGCCGAATGATTACATGGATTGGTTGTTAATCCACTACATAAAATGGTGTTAAGCGTATCATAGAATGTTTGGGTACAGCCCGTTAATAGATTTGTGGCAACAATACTAACATCGTACGAACCATTATAATTATAGGTGTAATTTACATTAAAAGTATCAATGATTGCTTGAGAACCATCGCCAAAATACCAAGTAAATGTATATTGATTTAGATTAGGAGTATTGTTGGTAAACTGTGCTAACATGGGCAAACTAGAAAGATTTAAATTGGCAACACTAAAGCCAACACCAAAGTTAGCACTGTTAATCAAAATGTCGGAACCGTTATCACTTCCATTAATGCTTGGACTGTTACTTACAACCCTGATTCTGTATTGTGATCCAGGCCCAATATTGCTTGGCAAAATACTGGCTATTGATCCTGAACCTGTAGAGGTTAATTGGCCTATGTTAATAGGACTTGCGAAACTACCCAATGCATCGCTAATTTGAGCAATAAACACATTATTAGGGTTAACGGTTCCTGCCACAGTGTAATTAACGATTAAATTACTGCCTTCGCAATAAGCATTTAAAGGCAAAGGCAATGTGCTTATTATGGCATCGCAACTATCTGTTATTGCAATTTGATTTGAACTTGCATTAGCTACCGACAAGCATGTTTCATTGGAAATTACATTAAGTGAAATTACATCTGTTTCAACTAAGGTGTTAATGTTTAATGAATTTGCATTGGCTCCTACAATATCAATACCGTTTAATTGCCATTGATAGCTTGGATTTGCTCCACCATTGATAACTGTTGAACTGAAATCTAACACTGTTGGCCCACAAATGGTGTTGTTTGGCAACGAAATTGAAACTGAAGGCGTTAGTATTGGGTTAACTGTAATAAAGTTTGGATTGTTAAGCGTTGATACTGTACCATCGGTTAAGGTTAAAGAAACAGTGGAAGGACCTGGAGCAATATAAGTAATGACATGTGGACCTTGACCTGTTATCGTGGAAGGTACAGCGTTTGGTCCAAAATCCCAGAAATAAGTGGTAGAGCCTGTTGTTCCTGTTGAAAGGTCGGTAAAGGTGACCGAGGCTCCTTCACAAATTGTATCGGTATCTGCACTGTAATTGGCTGCAAGGCCACAACCTTGTAAACTAATTACTAAAGATTGAGCTATTCCGACACAACCTGCTGCATTGGTCTCGGTAACAGCTATGTTGCCATTGGTTGAACCTAAATCTACGATGATGCTATTATTGTCAGGGCCTGTTGCGCCACTTGTTATAACTGCACCTGCTGGGGTTGACCATGCGTAGGTAGATCCTGCTGTTAATACTACAGAATAGTTAACGCCTGTTTGGTTACATATTGGATTGGTGTTGCCTGTAATGGCTGATGTTACTGGGGCAACTGTGGTAATAATAGTGAAAGGTTCTGAGTAAACACAGTTGTTATTGTCTTGTACATAAACCGTATAAGCGCCTGCGGCTAGACCACTAAATAAAGTAGTGGCTCCATAAGTTATTCCGTCTATGCTATAACTATATGGTGCGGTGCCGCCAGTAATACCTGTAAGGTTATAGCTGCCGTTAGCTGATCCGCATGTGGCATCTATGGTGGTATTGGTTATAGCGCTTACACCAGCAGTGTTGTTGATGTTAAATGGCTCTGAGTAAACACAGTTATTATTATCTTTTACAAAAATGGTATAAGTGCCTGCTGATAAACCACTGAATAAAGGAGTGCCTACGTAAGTAATACCATCTAAACTGTAGGTATAAGGTGCGGTGCCGCCTGTTAAACCTATGACATCATATGAGCCATTTGCTGCGCCACATGTTTCAGCTATTGTAGTGTTGGTAATTGAGGTCACTCC
>JBILPB010000221.1:0-3945 GCA_044374175.1 Bacteroidia bacterium
GTAATGCCATGCCCGAAGCAGAGCAAGGCTTAAACATGGGACGCTTAATTTCTTTAATGTCATTCAATTCGGATAAGATTAGTGGCATGACCGTAAACAGATACTGCGCCTCTGGTTTAGAAACCATTGCAATAGCTTCCTCAAAAATACACAGTGGCATGGCCGATTGTATCATTGCTGGTGGTGCCGAAAGTATGAGCTTAATACCAATGGGAGGTTGGAGAATAGTGCCCAATGCAGATGTTACCTTAGCGCATCCCGATTATTATTGGGGCATGGGCTTAACAGCCGAAGCTGTTGCTAACGAATACAAAGTAAGCAGAGAAGATCAAGATTTATTTGCCTACAACTCACACCAAAAAGCCATTAAAGCCATACAAAGTGGCAAGTTTAAAGATGAAATAGTTCCCGTAACTGTGCACGAAAACTACTTAGATGAAAACGAAAAGAAAAAAACAAGATCTTTTGTAGTAGATACCGATGAAGGACCACGCGCTGATACCAGTATTGAAGCATTAGCTAAGCTAAAACCAGTGTTTGATGCTAAAGGAAGTGTAACAGCAGGAAACTCATCTCAAACAAGCGATGGTGCTGCTTTTGTAATGGTAGTAAGCGAAAAATTTATGAAAGAAAACAACCTCACTCCTATTGCACGTATGGTAAGTTTTGCAAGTGCTGGCGTACCTCCACGTATCATGGGAATTGGACCTATTGCTGCTATTCCAAAGGCTTTAAAGTTAGCAGGTTTAAAAAAAGAACAAATAGATTTAATAGAATTAAACGAAGCATTTGCATCGCAATCATTGGCCGTAGTGCGTGCATTAGAATTAAATCCTGATATTATCAATGTGAACGGAGGTGCCATTTCGTTAGGCCATCCGCTAGGTTGTTCAGGTGCAAAATTATCGGTACAAATTTTTAATGAACTTAAACGACAAAATAAAAAATACGGAATGGTAAGCATGTGCGTGGGCACCGGCCAAGGCGCAGCAGGTATTTTCGAAATGTTATAACACTTTCAATTTATATAAACACTTCATTTTCTATCCCTTTATGAAAACAAGTAAAAATTCAATATCAGTAATCGCATGCCTTTTTGTAGGCATCGTACTAAGCCTAAATACTACTAAAACCATTGCCCAAACTATTCCAACCGACAGTGTAATCAACTACATTGGAAAAACTGTAAAAGTGTGCGATAAAGTATATGGTACCCATGTATCAAAAGGCGAAAAGAAAGTTACAAGCCTTAACCTGGGAGCCGATTTTCCAAGTCAAAAACTAACAGTGGTTATATTCGAAAGCGACCTTGCAAAATTTAGCTACACACCAACAGTACTTTTAAAAGATAAAAACGTGTGCGTAACGGGTAAAATAATGACTTACAAAGAAAAGCCACAAATAGTGCTAAACGACCCAGCTAATTTAACTTACGAGTAAATAAGCATCACCTAATTTATCAGTTTGAGTTTTCCTACTTAACTTACAGTGTTTTAATATGGAATATGTAGTTTTGTGCATTGCAAATGCGTATTAGTGGCGGTTTTTTCTTAATTCTAGAATTTTCATTATTTTTTATTTAGTAATTATTACTTTATTAATCGCCCTGCTATTACCGTCTTCTACGACAAGAATGTAAATGCCTTGTGTCAAATAGCTTACATCAAGTGTCGAGTTGCTATCTGTTGTTTTTAAAATAATAAGGTGACCAAGTGTGTTATACAAACTTAAAGTTGTCGGGCGTGAAATGTTTGTTATTGTTAAAGTGTTTGTCGCTGGATTTGGATAAACAGAAATGGACGATGATTCTTTTATTTTATTCACTCCTAAAATTTGACACAAACCTATTACCTGCATTGGAGTGACATTTATGCCAAGACTGCTTCCAGTGCCAAGTTGATTAAAAGTATTATTACCCCAAGACCAAAGTGTTCCATCATTCTTCAGGGCAAAGGAACTATGGACACCCTCTTCAATTGCTGTAATACCTGATAGAGAGCTAACTTGTATAGGAATATGGCTATCAACAGTATTTACTCCATTACCAAGTTGACCATAATTATTAAGACCCCAAGCCCAAACTGTACCGTCATTTTTCAAAGCAAGTGATGTATTCGTGCCCGCTGATATGGCGGTAACACCCGTTAAAGAACTAACCTGCACTGGAACACTGCTCCACGTAGTGCTTCCATTACCGAGTGAACCAAAAGAATTGTGGCCCCAAGCCCAAACTGTACCGTCATTTCTAAGAGCAAGGGAAAGCCCGTATCCTGCAGAAATAGCAATAATATCTGATAGAGAACTAACCTGTAAGGGAACACTGCTATCGATTTGATTTCCATTGCCAAGAACACCACCCGAATTATCTCCCCATGCCCAAACAGTGCCGTCACTTTTCAAAGCAAGAGTAAAATAAGTTCCAGCTTCAACTGCGACAATGTCAGTAAGAGAGCTTAATTGCAATGGAACAGGATTGCTATTGGTAAAGCTTCCATTGCCAAGTTCACCATGATTATTTCCTCCCCAAACCCAAAGCGTGCCGTCACTTTTTAGCGCAAGAGAATGTTGATATCCTACTGCAATAGAAGTGATGTTAGTTAGAGTATTTACTTGCACTGGAATATGGCTATCGGTATTTGTTCCGTTGCCAAGTTGACCATGGTCATTCCATCCCCAAGCCCAAACTGTGCCGTTATTCTGCAATGCAAGTGACTGATTCCCTGCTGCAATGGTAGTAATGTTCGTTAGTGAACTTACCTGTAAGGGTATAGGACTATCAATAGCTGTTCCATTGCCAAGTTCACCTCGGTCGTTGTTACCCCAAGCGCTTACTGTATTATCGTTGCAAACGGCTAGACACTGAGTTGCTCCTGCCGAGATTATGCGTTGGGTAATTATTGTTAGTTGTGTAAGAATAATACTATCGCAGCCCGCAGCACTTTGTAATGTATCATAATAATTACCACCAATATTATATGTGTGTCCGTTAAATGTGTATGAATTGCCAGCATAAATGGCTTGAGGATTGTTAAAAATGCCACCGCTTATGGTAAGTTGTGTGATAATAATGCTATCGCAACCTAAATAAGTTTGCAGAGTATCATAGTAAGTACCCGCTAAAGTGTAAATATGTGTATTAATTACATAATTTTCACCTATGCAAATTGTCTGAGGATTATTTATAGTATAGGAAGGATTAACGGTAACAACAATTGTATCTATTGCATTACAACCATTTGTTGTTCCAATAACGGTGTAAGTTGTATTTGTCGTAGGGTTTACTGTTTGCGTAGCACTCGAATCACCTGTGTCCCATAAATATGTGGCAGTGCCCACAGCAGAGAGTATTGCGCTTTGTCCATTGCATATTATTGCATCGAAACCAGCATTTACTTGGGGCGGTGTGGTACTTATTAAAACATTTAAACCAAATGTATAATCATTAGCCACAACAATATCCGCTTTGCTATCGCCATTAAAATCTGCACTAGCAATTGAAAAAGGATGAAAACCTGCTGCAAAGTTGATTCCAGCATCAAAGCTACCATTTCCAGTGCCTAATAATACTGATGCATTGTTTGAAGTAGATATCGCCAAATCTATTTTTCCATCACTATTGAAATCTGCACTTGTCATAGATTTAGGTAAATAACCAATAGCAAAGTTTGTAGCAATACCAAAGCTACCATTTCCAGTGCCTAACAATATAGACGCGTAATAATATGAATTACCGATAGTAAACGCCAAGTCAGGTATTCCATCGATGTTAAAATCTGCACTTATTAAAGAACTGGGAAATAAACCTACTACGGCAAAGTTTGAATTAGTAACGAAGCTACCTGTTCCAGTACCTAATAGTATAGTTATGTTGTTGCTGCTAAAATTAAGGACCGCCAAATCGGATTTACCATCACCGTTAAAATCAGCACATGTAATGTAATCAGC
>JBILPB010000222.1:0-3944 GCA_044374175.1 Bacteroidia bacterium
ACCTGTTAATTCTGATAAACGCATGCCTGTTTGATAAAAAAGCAACATAATCATTCTGTTGCGGTGACCTTCAAAACCGGGCTCAAATACTTCAAAATTGAAAAGGTTTTCCATGTGTGTTTTATCTACAAAAACAGGCAATTTTTTAGCTGTTTTAGGACTAATAATTTTAGACATGGGGTTAATTTCTATCTTCCCTTCTCTTATTAAAAATTTATAATACGATTTTAAGGTTGATATTTTGCGATTTACACTGCGTGCCTCTATACCACTTTCCATCATGCTTACCAACCAACTGCGAATGACCAAGTGATTGAGCTCATTTAAAGTAGTATAACCTTCTTTGTTGGCATACTCCCAAAAAGTTTCCAAATCCTTACGGTATGCTGTAATAGAATGAGCCGAAAAGCGTTTTTGATAGCTCAAGTAATCGATGAATTCTTGGAGGTGCATGAAAGTCTAAATTTTATCTTCCTTTTTTATTGGCATCATTATAAAGTTCATCAGTTGTAATAAACTTTTTCCATCTCTTATTATTCAAACCTTGTATTAATTATATATTTCCACTCCATAATTTGCCTTTGATATGTTCAGTTAAAGCTACAAATTCAGTATCATCTATATCAACACTTTTTGTCAAGGCATTAGCAAACTGATAAGCCTCAGCAGGAATAAGTTTTACATTAATAAATCTAATTTTATTAGTAATTAAAATGATGATTCTTTCTAATCTTCGTTAGTTCCTTATATTCAAACAAATCTGTTAAATCTTGTAAGTCATCCAATTTCATACTTTTTGGAAATCTAAAGACTATTTCATTTTTTGTCCTCTCAATAATCATGATTCTTTTTTTTTCTCAAATATACGGTTAATTCATATTTAGTTCTTGAACAAATCCCTTTGAAAGTCAATTGCCTTGTGAAATTGACTGAACAACCCCAAAAAAAATACCTCTGGTTGAGTATTCAACCAGAGGTATTCAGAAAATATTGATGCTAGAGTTAACTAGTCTACTTGATTTAATGTTTGCTTGTAAGCGGCCTTCTTTATTTCCTCTCTTCTCAATACAGAAGGTTTTGTAAACTTTTGTCTGTCGCGCAGTTCACGTAACATCCCTGTTTTTTCTACTTTCTTTTTGAATTTCTTCAATACTTTATCGATTGGCTCGCTTTCTTTTACTGGAACTATAATCATTTTTGTTTCTTTGGTTAAATTTTTTGAGGGCGCAAATATATTAATTTATTAATTATCAACAAAATTATTTTAAAATCTCTCTTGCGATAACTAATTTTTGAATTTCAGAGGTTCCTTCGCCAATGGTGCACAATTTACTATCGCGATAAAACTTTTCTACTGGAAAATCTTTAGTGTATCCATAACCTCCAAATATTTGAACTGCCTCTACAGAGCATCTTACTGCCACTTCTGAGGCATAATACTTAGCAAAAGCACTTTCTTTAGTTACTTTTTTATGATTTGTTTTTAAATAAGCTGCCTGAAAAGTTAACAATTCTGCTGCTTCAATTTCGGTAGCCATATCTGCTAATTTAAAGCCTATAGCTTGGAAATTACCGATAGGTTGCCCAAATTGTTCGCGTTCTTTAGCATATTTAATGGATGCTTCGTAAGCACCTTTGGCAATTCCTAATGAAAGCGCAGCAATTGAAATTCTTCCACCATCTAAAATTTTCATTGCTTGAATAAAACCATCACCTACGTTACCTAATACTTGACTTTTAGGCACTCTGCAGTTATCAAAAATCATTTCTGCGGTTTCAGAAGCGCGCATGCCTAATTTATTCTCTTTTTTACCGGCATTAAAGCCAGGTGTTCCGCGCTCTACAATAAAAGCAGTCATTCCGTGTGAATCAAGTAATTCTCCGGTACGTGCAATTACTACAGCTACATCTCCTGTTATACCATGAGTAATCCAGCATTTAGTGCCATTCAACACCCAATAATCTCCATCTTCTTTAGCTACACATTTCATGCGCATAGCGTCAGAACCAGTGTTAGGCTCAGTTAAACCCCAAGCTCCAATAAATTCTGCCGAAGCTAATTTTGGTAAATATTTTTTCTTTTGCTCTTCGTTTCCAAAAGCCATAATATGACCGGTACACAAAGAGTTATGTGCAGCCATTGATAAGGCAATTGAACCGCAAATTTTTCCTAATTCACTGATGGCTGTAACGTATTCGGCATAACCAAAACCCGATCCGCCATATTCTGTTGGAACCAATACGCCCATCAAGCCTAAATCTCCTAATTTCTTAAAAACCTCTACTGGAAAGGTCTGCGCTTCGTCCCACTCCATCATTTTTGGGCGAATATGCTCATCTCCAAACTTCTTAATCATGTCAGCTATCATGTGCTGATTTTCGTTTAAACTAAAATCCATTTTTGATTATTTTTTAGGTGTGCAAAAGTATAAAAAAATTCTAATTTTAATAGGTCATTAATAGTTCACTAAGGAAAATATTTCCTTGCTGTAAGGCTTCAACTTTTCTCTACCGTCTAAAAAATCCAAGGTTACCAAAAAAGAGAAGCATGCCACAGAACCACCAGCTTTTTCTACCAATTTACAAGCTGCTACAGCGGTCCCGCCAGTAGCCAATAAATCATCGTGTATCATTACTTTGGCTCCTTTAGGCAAGGCATCGCTATGCATTTCAATGATTGCAGAGCCATACTCCAGGTCATACTCTTCTCTAATTGTAGTATATGGCAATTTACCTGCCTTTCTGATTGGAATAAAGGGTAAATTTAATAGGCGTGCTACCAACATTCCAAATAAAAAACCCCTGCTTTCAATTCCTAAAACTGCATCTATTTTATGCAATTTTGCATGTGCAGCAAGCGCTTCTGTAATTTTTTCACACAAAGCTGGTTGTTGTAAAATGGGAGTAATATCTTTAAAAAGGATGCCTTCCTTGGGAAAATTAGGCACATCACGAATCACATCTTTAATCTCTTGTTCAAGCATATGGAATTTATTAAGCCACAATTATAAGAAGTTTATGTTCAAAATACCTATCCTATACCATAAATTTTATGTCTTCAATTTCTACTATGACGGTGTATCACTTTAAGCTGTATGTGTTCGATTCTATTACAACCTAAAAATATTTAAGCCGGTTTAATCAATTCTTAACAAAAAATTATCCTTTATTGCTTCTGCCCTACTAAATAATCCTAAAAAACGTATTAAACACCTAAAAAGTAAAATAAATATCAATTTAAATCTACATTTGCGATTCTATTATCGAAAAACTCATGAAGCTTATTTTTAAATTCATTACTTTATTTTGTCTTATTTTAATAGGAAATAATTCGGTTGCTCAACAGCAATGGACACTGCAACAATGTATTGAGCACGCAATGAAAAACAACTTGCAAGTTAGAATTGCAGTGCTTAATAATGAATTAAATCAGGCAAATCTAAAGCAAAGCAAAGCCAACGTGCTTCCAAATTTAAATTTTGGGGCCAACAACACCTACAACTTTGGTAAAACTATTGATAGATTTACCAATCAATTTGCAAATACCAGGGTGCAATCCATTAATTTAGGCTTACAATCGCAATGGAATTTATTTAACGGTTTACAAAATTATCATACCATTAAGCAAAATGAGTTGAACATCATGACTGGTAAATACGATATTGACCGCACAAAAAATGATGTATCGCTAAATATTGCCAATGCCTTTTTACAAATTGTGTTAGCACGTGAGTTGGTAAATATCACACAAAACCAAGTAAACACTACCAATACCCAGCTAACGCGAATTAAAAAACTGGTAGATGCAGGTGCACTTCCAAAATTCAATCAATATGATGTTGAGTCACAACTTTCCACCGAAGAGTTGAATGTGGTAAATGCTAGCAATCAATTAAACATTGCAACACTTAATTTGGCGCTGCTTTTAAACGTAAATCCAGATG
>JBILPB010000067.1:0-16618 GCA_044374175.1 Bacteroidia bacterium
GAAAAACAAATGCCATTATTTTGTAAACATTTTAAAATTAAGCATAGTTGCTTAAATAAAGTAACGCACTTTTGCGCCTGCAAAAATTTTGCACTAAATATTTGTGCTAGCCCACAATTAAAAAAGATTCCACCTTAAACACGAAGCTGATAAAATTTATACTAATCTGCAAAAGGGACAGCAGCGATATCCTTTTTTTGAGTTGCCTAAAACAAGTCAAAAAAAGATTTAGCGGATGGTCCGACCCTACTAATGATGGCAGTCATTGGTAGGGGATTTGCCCTAATTTTTAATAGCCTTTAATTTACAACTGATAGCATAATGATCAGACAATTTTTCCTGATGTGTTACATACTCATACGCTTCAAACTTACTGCTATGCAAAATGTAATCGATTCTGTAACTTGGAAAAATACCAATATAGGTTTTGCCCCAGCCTTTGCCTGCTTCTACAAAGGCATCGGTTAAATCAGTAGTCATGGTTTGATAAGTATAAGAGGCAGGTGTATCATTAAAATCGCCACACACTATTACAGGATAAGGTGAGTTTTGAATACTTTTTGCCACACTATCTACCTGCTCGGCACGCTTAATAAACGCACGTTTTAAACGGCCTGCAATTTTTCTGGAACCTTTATACTCATCTACTTCAACACTATCTTTTCCAAGGGCATCAATAAATTTATAATCTTCTTTTAAAAGATGGATACTTTGTAAATGCATGTTGTAAACTCTAACGGTGTCTTTATTAATCAACATATCGGAATAGATGCATACATTATTACTTTTTACTCTAAAGTTGACATGGCCCGAACCTATAATCTTGTGCTTGCTGTAGGTAGCAATACCCCAGTGATGTTTGTTGCGCAGCGTTAACGTAAACTCATAATCGTTGTAAGGAAAATTGAGGATATGTTTTAAAGAATCTACATTAATAAACTCATTGTCATCATCGGCATAAAATTCCTGAAAGGCAATAATATCAGGCTTTTCTTTATTGATAAATTCAAAAATAGCCATTCTGGTTTCATTGTTTTTGCTCCAATTATACAAGTCGAAAAGGCGCACATTAAAGCTCATTATTTTTATGGCTTGCACTTCTTGTTCAATTGTTTTGTCGTTCCAGCGAAACTGATAAATGGTGCTAAAATGAAAAAAACCAATCAACAAACTGATGCCCGAAAATAGCAGCAACCAACTTTTACGCAAAAGCCAATAAAGCAAAAAGAAAACATTGATTACATATATGGCTGGATAGGCTAAACCTAAAAAAGAGAGTGGCCAAAATTTTGCTGGACTGATATAAGGATTCAAATAGCATAGGAGCAAAGCGCCAATGGCTATAAGATTAAGAAAGAAAATTACTTTTCTAAAAAACGACATCTTGTAAATAAAGCAAAAAAACAGATTTCAGGTAAACTGCTGCATGGCAAAGCACTTCCTCCATAAGCAAGCTAAACAATTAATAGTTGAGCTTCATTTCATTAACCAGATTGGTGGCGCCAGCATATTTATCCATTACAAATAACACATAACGGATATCAACACAAATGGTTCGCTTTAATTCAGGGTCAAATACTAAATCACCAGTCATGGCTTCCCAATTTCCATCAAAGGCAATGCCTATGAGTTCGCCTTTATCGTTCATTACAGGGCTGCCAGAGTTACCTCCGGTAATATCATTATTGGTTAGAAAAGCTACTTTTAGTTCACCTTGCTCTGCATATTTGCCAAAATCCTTTTGCTTAATTAATTCAATTAACTTTTCCGGAACATAAAAATCAGAGCTTTTATCTTTGCTGTATTTTTGCAAAATACCCTCGGTAGTGGTGTAATAATTAAAATTAACTGCATCTTTTGGATGATACGCTTTTACGTTACCATAAGTTAAACGATGCGTACTATTAGCATCAGGGTAAAATTTGTGGTCCTTTTTAAATTTCATTAAACCTTCTAAATAAACTCTTTTAAGTTTATCGGTTTGTGAAGCATATTTTTGCTGAATTGGCGATAAAACCGCAGTGCTGTGTTCATTGAGTTGGTTGGTAAAAATAACCAATGGATCTTTTTCAATACTTTTTGCATCCGGTTTGCTCAACCATTTATTGAATTTTTCTTGAGAAACAAAAATGCTCTTTGCAAATAATTTTGTGGCCCATTTATTTATTTTTTCTTCTTTGGTTTTACCTTTTCCATTCGCAATTTTAGCAATAGGTGCAGGCAATTGAGCAGCCGGAATGTCGTTTATGTAAAGCAACATCATGGCATTCACCAAATTAAAGTCGGTTTGTGTATTGTAATCTTTGTAAAAATCATCAGCTGCTTTTTTAGCGTCACTAATGCTTGCCTCAAGTGCCTTGGCATCAACAGGCTTTTTACTAATTTCGGATTTTACAATGTTTGCGTATCTTATTAACGATGAAGCTTCACAACTTTTACCCGCATAGTTCAAATAAAACACTTGAGCTACAGCCTCCTTATAACCATTAACCGCTTGCGCATATTCACCAATAACATTGGCATATTTTTTATGGCTATCATTGCTTTTTGCCCAGGCAGTAAAGGCTGCTTCTTCCTTTTTTCTTTCTTCAATAACGTTTAAACGCTCTAATCCCTCATTCTGCCCAATGTAATATTTCCATGAATTAGCAAGTGTTGCATGCTTTGATGAATACTGTATACGCACCTTGGTATCGGCATTCATATCTTTTTTCCAAGTTTCTAATTTTTTACCGAACAGTTTTATTTGTATGGGATTAATGTTTTGCATTTGCAACTCCATGGCTGGAGAAGTAATATACCTGTTGGTTCTTCCAGGAAAACCCATAATCATGGCAAAATCACCTTCTTTGTACCCTTTCATAGAAACAGGGATCACGTGCTTTGCTTTATAAGGTACATTATCTGGAGAATAGTCAGCAGGTTTATTGTCTTTATTAGCATAAATACGCATTAACGAAAAATCGCCTGTATGGCGAGGCCACATCCAATTGTCGGTATCACCTCCAAATTTTCCAATCGACTGTGGTGGGGCACCAACTAAACGAACATCTTTAAAAGATTCATAAACAAAAAGATAAAACTCATTGCCATTAAACATATCTTTTACAACAGTTTTATACTTGCCTTCTTCTCCTGCTTTTTTAGTAATTTCTTTAGAGGCATCTGCAATCATTTTACTTCTATCATTTGCACTTGTATTGTCATCTATACCTTTTAAGACCTCGGCTGTAACATCTTCCATACGTACCAAAATGGAGGCAGTCTGCCCCGGAATTTTTAATTCTTCGCTGTATGATTTAGCCCAAAAACCATCATCCAAATAGTTATGTTCAACCGCACTATTTTCTTGTATAGCACCATAAGCACAATGATGGTTGGTAAACATCAATCCATTTGCTGAAACAATTTCTGCTGTGCAAAATTCTAAACTAACAATAGCGTCTTTAAGTGCTGCTTGGTTTACCTGATAAATTTCTTCGGGTGTCAACTTGCAACCATGTTTGGCCATGTCTTCTGCATTCAATCTTTTGATAAGCATAGGCAGCCACATACCTTCATCAGGCGCTGCAATAAGATGGATAGATGTAAATAAAAAGAAAGAGGTAAATAGTAAAAAAAGTTTTTTCATAATGAGGTAATACCTATATAAAATTTTTAAAATAATCCATGTATTTCGGCATCAATTTTATTTACAATTACACCAAGATCTTCATTGGATTCAGCAAAATTTAAATTGTCTACTTCAATGATAAGCAGCTTCCCATGATTGTATGTCGAAATCCAGGCTTCATAACGCTCATTCAAGCGTTTTAAGTAATCTAGGCGTATTGAGTTTTCATAATCTCTTCCTCTTTTTTGAATTTGATTTACTAAAGTAGGCACCGAAGCTCTTAAATAAATTAATAAATCGGGCGGTTGAACAAAACTGTCCATCAGGTTAAACAACGAAAAATAGTTCTCAAAGTCACGTGTAGTCATTAATCCCATACTATGTAAATTGGGCGCAAAAATATAAGCGTCTTCATAAATAGTGCGATCTTGAATAACATTTTTACCGCTTTTTCTTATTTCTAACACTTGGTTAAACCTGCTATTTAAGAAGTAAATCTGCAAATTAAAACTCCAACGTTGCATGTCTTCATAGAAGTCGTTCAAGTATGGATTATCATCTGCATCTTCAAAGTGAGCCTGCCAATGGTAATGTTTGGCCAATTGTGTGGTGAGTGTGGTTTTTCCGGAACCTATATTTCCGGCTATTGCTATATGCATAGTCTAAAGCTTTATAATTTTGAGCCGACTAAAGTATAAAAAAAATCAAGGTTAATACAATTGAACTTAGAGTAATTCATAATTTTTCAAAACTTTGTGTCTTTATTATAAAAACTCCTTTTAAAAGCTTACTTTTGCGGGATTATTTTAATATACAATGATTTTATTAAATCTACTTTTTTTAAATCTTGGTGGCTCAGAGGTAATGCTTATTTTAGTAGTGGTGTTACTTTTTTTTGGCTCTAAAAATATCCCCAACCTGGCAAGAGGCCTGGGAAAAGGTATGCGTGAGTTTAGAGAAGCCACCGATGGCATTAAAAGAGAAATTGAAAAAAGTGCCGAGCCCGTTACCGAAGAAATGAAAAAAGCTAGTCAGGAAGTACAGCAGCAAATTAATGATCACAGCGCTGCAAATCAATAAAAATTAAACCTTTGAAAAATATTTTATCAGGACAACTTAATTTAGTTGTATCGTGCCATTATGGCTTTGAAGAACTTTTAGCCGATGAGTTAAAAACACTTGGAGTTGAAAATATCGAACTACACAATAGGGCAGTGGTTTGTACGGGAGATCTTCCATTAGTTTATAAAATTAATTATAACAGCAGGCTTGCTTTACGTGTACTTATAAAAATTGCCACTTTTGAAGTTCCTGATGGCAATACTTTGTATGAAGAAGTTTATGATTTACCATGGGATGAATTGATACAGCCAAATAATACAATCACTATTAATAGTATTTGTAATCAATCGGCATTTGATAATACCATGTTTGTTTCGATGCGGGCTAAAGATGCCATTGCCGATTTCTTTAGACATAGAACTGGTATCAGACCTTCGGTAGATAATGAGCATCCCGATTTAAGAATACAAGTGCATATTTTTAGAGAACAAGCCACTGTTTTACTTGATTCTTCTGGAAATTCTTTACACATGCGTGGTTACAGAATTGGCGTTAACAAAGCGCCCATTAATGAAGTATTGGCGGCAGGCTTAATAATTAAATCGGGTTGGACTCCCGATCAGCCTTTTTATGATCCAATGTGTGGCTCTGGAACATTTTTAATTGAAGCTGCGATGATGTCAACAGGCACTCCAGCTGGATATTACCGCAAGGAGTTTGGATTTGAGCGTTGGAAAATATTTAACGAAGATGCTTTTAAAGAAATGGTTTTAGCATCCAATGCCAATCGACAATTGAAAACAAAAGCGCCTATAGAAGGCAGTGATAGTGCCCGTAAAAGTTTAACAATTGCAAGAGATAATATAAAGCACACTGATTTTTCGGGTATCATAAAAACTGAATTGGCCGATTTTGAAACAGCAGATGCCCCAGAGAATCCGGGCACCATTATTATAAATCCACCCTATGGAGGCAGGCTCGATAAAGATGATATTGAAGTGCTGTATAAAAGAATAGGCGATACCCTAAAAAAGAATTATGGCGGCCACAGCGCATGGATAATTACCGCCAATCGTGAAGCAGCAAAGCATATAGGCCTGCACGCCACAAAAAAATATATTGTATTTAATGGCCAGTTAGAATGCAGATTTTTAAAATACGATATCTACGCAGGTTCAAAAAAGGCAAAGCACAATGCGGTGGAATCTTAAATTGAAAGTGAATTTTTTATGCTCTGGCTTTAAGATTGACAAATAATTTAGAATTTATACGATGTGGGCAAATCCTTAGCGCATCAATGTTAGTAGTAAAATTAAACATTAAGTAAGCGCTAAGGTCGCGCTGTTCGTGGTGCGCGGCACCTTACTTCCATCGCTTTTGCAGATATTTTTTTTCTATTTTTACATTCACACTTGTATCAGACTTTTGAAAATCAGTTGAATGTAATTTTAACAAAAAATTTAATTTCCTGTTAATCAGTCAAATAAGTATAAATTTAGCATTAAGCAACCAAAAAATCTAATTGGTAGTCATAAATTTATAAATTAGCTAAATATTAACCCCCTAAATCCTTTAATTTATGAGCGCAAATTCATTACAACTTAAAGGGCTACAACACGGCAAAAGCCTTGAAGCGCAAAGCTTCCTAAGCCAAAGTGTAATTTTCCAAAATCGTAGAGAGAGAGAGAGAGAGAGAGAGAGAGAGAGAGAGAGAGAGAGAGAGAGAGAGAGCATCTCGTGCGAAATATAAACTGCGACAGCGATGTTTACAAATCTTTTTAATTGTTTTTTGTAGTGTTTTTGGCAATAATTTAATGGCACAAATTGGAAGTAGTTGTAGTTATCCTTATGTGATGAATTTGAGCAATGGTGCTGGTAATGGTGAGTTTCAATTTCATTATCCAGATACGGTGATGTATATAAAAGTTGAAAATGTTACAGAAAAAGAAATTCTTACTTTAAGGACTGACTCAAATTCGATATTTGAAATCAACCATATTTATATTAAAAGCAACAACTGTTCAGGAAATTTCATTATTGATAGAACCATAGAAATGTTGAATTTTAAAAGAGTGGGTATTTTAGTTAACTTTAGCATGGAGGATACGGTATTACTTTGCGTGAGAAGAAGTTCTTATAATACTAGCTGTAACGGATGCGATTCTCTAAACAACAGAATTTATATAAGTTTTAATAGTGAAATGGGTAATCCACTTGCTTGCAATCAACCCACTTATTGCGATAATTTAGTTCTCAATGGGGGAATGGAATATTACAATCCATTGACAATAACCCAGTTTGTAGCCCCATGGTATAATACACAGTATGATAATATAGTTTGCGGTTATGAGGCAGGCGTTTATTTGTGGGACCCTAACGATCCAGGAACAATTAATAACACTTCACCAGATTATTATAATAGTATATTTGACGGATTATCAGGTTCAACCTTTGGGTTTAACCATAATACTTTTGGCATTTCAAATCAAAATGCTATGTTTAGCCTTGGTGGATGTGGCTCACTTTTGCCTGAACAAAACAATCCGTTTTTCCCAATTAATCCAAGCAATTCTTTTTCATATAATAATGCTTTTGGTGGGGAGAGTTTTGGTATAAATACTGAGTTGTTAAGAGCAAGTTTAGACCCAGGCCAACCTTTAATTAATGGGCATCTATATTTTATTCAAGGTAGCTTTGGAGCAAGGAATTTTAATCAATATAGTGCAAATATTGAAATGGATTTACATGCTAACTTAAATTATGTTGAAAGTTATTATGTACCATCTCAAACTTCACCTCCACCTGTTTCGATGACAATAGAAACATTTGCACCAAATTTATTACTCGACTGGTCAACTTTTAATGCAATCTATATCGCCCAAGGGAATGAAACTTCATTGTGGATTGGAAATTTAAGAAAATTACAAACAAATGTGATTCAAAATCCAGCAGGAAATGTAACATGTAGTGACAATTTTGATTATTATTATTTCGATAATTTCGTTGTAAAGGAATTCGTTGCTAATGCTGGTCCAAATACTGTTACAGCCTGCGAAGGAGAGGGTGTTCAATTAGGGCCATTGCCTGGTAGCATTTGCCCAATTCCAAACACGCTCTATAGTTGGACTCCTGCCCAATACTTTAATGATCCAACTTTAGCTAACCCAACTTTTATTGCACCTGCTGGAAGCCCAGCAACTATACAAGTAACCCTAACTGTATCTATCAATACGAATGATGGTGTGCTTGGAAACGTTGTTACTTATACCACTTCGTCAACAGTTGATATCACCATCATCCAAGGCAGCTCCATCACAATAACTGGCCCAACCACTGTTATTACTGGAGGAAGTACTACGCTAAACCTAATTAACGGCACAAATTATAGTTGGACTGGAAGTGATGGTTCAAGCGGATTTAGCGCAACCAACACTAGTATAGTCACAGGGCCATTATACCAAGATGTAACTTATACTATAAACGCTACTTCAATTGCAGGCTGTAGCGTTACAGAAATAATTACTATTACTGTCAGTAATGTACCTCAAGCCTGTCAAAGTGTTCTGAGTATCCCTAATACAATTTCGATTCCTGATGGTTACACAAGCACTGATTTGAAAAATTTTATGTTTACAAATTATCCAACATATATTACTATGGCTAGTAATAATGGCAATGGAAGTTATTCTTATAATATTTCATCCCCGGCAAATTTACCACTTACATTTCTACTTGAAGGTACTTTCACTATTGACAATACAACAGGTTTAAATTTTAGTTTTGCAAATAACTTTATAGGGACACCTCCACCACCTGACTACTCTAACTTCTATTGTGTTGATGGTTCAACCATCATCAATAATAGCTATTTAACTATGACCGGTTGTAGTTTAGTAGCCTGTAATAATATGTGGAAAGGCATAACAAATAATAAAAACTTATATTTAAACGGTTGCTACTTTGCCGATGCCGAATATGCTGTGCATCTTGCCAATGGCTCAAATTACAAAATAAGTACCAATGTATTTGATAATAACCTATACGGTATTTTAATGGGAGGTATTGGTGGTGGCCAAATAACAGGTGTTGATTATTCAAATCTTTTTACAAGCACTAATCCATTAAAGCCAGCTTTTACAACCATGTTTTTTCATCCAACTTGGTCTGAGGCTGGAATAAAAGTACATAATGTAAATTATGTACAAATTGGAGCAGTGCCAGCAGCCCTTGCTAACTTTGGAGCTGCAACAATTAGCAATCGTTTCGAAAATATTAATTGTGGAATTAACATATTTAATTCAAATGTAAAAGTTGTAAATTCCTGGTTTAAGGATTTAACAAATTTGAACCCTTCGCCTATGGGCACTTTAATTGGTTTACAACCTGAGGGTTCAGGCATATATGCCAGAAGTATAGGCACGCCTAAATCCTTAAGTGTTGAGCCTATTCCAGGTTATTCAGGAAATGAATTCGAAAACTGTAAATATGGTATTAAAACATTCAGAAATTCCATTATAGCAAACAATATCAGAATGAATAATGTTGCAAATGGTATTACTGCGCAAAACTCCATCATGTGTAGTTATAATCTACAATCTAATCGTATCAATGCATGGCTTAATGGCATTGATATTAATAATGCAGAGTTTGCTAATAATATTGTAGTGGCCTATAACCAAATAAATATGAATTTTTTGATGGGTTATTTTGGTATTAATGTAACAGGTGCCACTAGTGGAAATGTCGGCAATACGAGAATCAATAATAATATTGTAACCATTGCCAATACCTACAATGCTGGTATTCAAACAAGTTCTTTAAAAGGATCATTAGTAAATTGTAATACTATTAGAAGAATGGTAACTAATCCAATTAATCCATGGTACTCTCTAAATGGCATTAACAGCTTAACTTGTGATAATATTACACTTTCACAAAATACTGTTAACTGGGCACCTGGTTTTATTGATTCACCTAATATGGGTAATGATATTTTACTTGAATTAAGCGATGAGGCTATGGTGAGATGTAATACAACTGGTGCTTCCAGAATTGGTTTACAGGTTGCTGGGTCCAATCCCAATTCTACTATTAGAGCCAACAATTTTGGGAGTAATGATATTGCCTTACGTTATGATAACTCTGGGGTAACTGGTCCACAACCTGCAGACCCATTAAATGATGAGACTGAAGGAAATAGATGGTTAGGAACAAATACCTTTAAAGCATTTAATGCTGCACAAACTCCAGATGTTAATCAAAGTATTTATTATGTTAATGTTAATCAACCTGCCAACAATTATCCTGACCCGCAATTAATCTTTCCACAAGGTTGGTTTGATGGAAGCGGCCGTCTCACTTATCAAGCTCCATGCCTAATTCAAAATTGTGCAGGTAGAATGGCTTCTTCTGTGGGCAATACAGATTTTTACCGCTCTATCGCCAACCGCAGCTTAAGGACCAATGGTTACCCAGAACAAACCTTGTGGATGGCACAAAATACCTTGGTTAGATTGTTAACCAATGATACTATCCTTTTGAATAATGATGATTCACTTCATTATTTTTATTACTCACCAGATGCTCAATCACTAAGAGCTATTGAACAAATTGGTAGAAATAATAATGCTTTTGAGGCACAAAGAAATTTGTACTCGAATGCTATTATTGCAAATGATAGTTTATTGTCCATTTTAGAAACTCAGTACCTAAGTCTAAATGGGCAGTTAACAGACTCACTGGCCAATGACAGCCTGATACTTATGCAAAAAATAGCCTTACTTGCACAATATGAGTCTTTAAAGCTAGTAAACGAAAATTTAGGTTATGATTTGGATGTTTATCACAGAGCCAATTTATCTATTGCCAATGATTTAAATAGAGCATTGGAGCCAAGAAATGCCAATGAACAAATACTTAAAACAGTAAACGAAATTTATTTTACATTACGTGATAATGATTATGAGTATATCAGCAATGATGATGCTACCATGCTCGCCTACATTGCACACCTTTGCCCACTAGCGGCAGGTCCCGCTGTTTTTAAAGCGCGTGATTTATATGCCTTGTTGGTCGATTCAGTATTGTATCAAGACAGTGCTAATTGCAATCGTGAAGGCTATGCACGTGAAAGTTTAACACCATTTGCACCTAAATTAAAAAATCAAGTGGTTGAGTTTACTTATTTTAAGGCATTTCCTGTACCTGCGCAAAACACATTAAATTTAAGCTTTAACGAACTTAAATCGGCTGCATCTGTTTATGTTTATGATATGGAAGGAAGGCTTTTATTAAGCAAAAATATAAGCAGCAATAGTAGAAATGAACAACTTGAACTGAGTCAGCTTCCAGCTGGTGTTTACTATGTTTTATTAATTAATAGCGAAAGAGCTGAGCGTACAAAAATTAGTGTAATTAAATGAAATTAAAGATTATATTGCTGCTGTTGGGTTTAGGTTTAAACTCAACAGCAGTTTTTTCTCAATGGAAAAATAATGAGTGGATTTGGGGAACACTCCCTAACGATACTACTTGGGCCTACAGAGGGATGACGCATTTTGTTTTTGATAATAATTCAGAAACTCACTATAAGGACTCTGGAAACCAAGTTTTTATTCGTGGTACTTTTAGTGGGTTACGCACTCCCAATAATGAACACTTTGTTTATACAAACGGATATACTTTAGCCAATAAAAACCATGATACCCTCATGAATGGCTCGGGATTAAGTCTAGGTGGTACATATAATACTTGGGCATGGTCTGGTTATCCAGTACCTGCCGGTGCGGTTTTGCTTCCATACCCTGGTTCAAGTAACTTAATGGCCATGGTACATATGGACAATTTTGCAACAAGTTCCTATCATTCTCAAAATATTTATTATTCCTTAATTGACCCTAGTGGTAATAATGGTCAAGGATTGGTGATGGTTAAAAACCAATTGGTTGCAAATGATACTTTTAATAATGGAGCACTTATGGTAAACCGCCATGCCAATGGAAGAGATTGGTGGATATTGGTAAAAAGAAATTATTTGAATGACTTTTTTACTTTTTTACTCACTCCTACTGGCATAGAGTTAAAACAAATTCAATCCATGGGAGGTCCAATTGCTCGTTTTGGAGGGCAAGGGGCATTTTCTCCAGATGGAAAAACATTAGCTGGTTTTAACAGTGACTACCAATTGCGCATTTACGATTTTGATAGATGTACTGGACTTTTAAGTAATATGCGATATAAATATATTGTCAATTTAACAGCTGGTGGTTTATCTTTTAGTCCCAATAGTCGTTTTTTATATATCAGTTATTACGAAAAATTGTGGCAATTTGATTTACAAGACCCTGATGTGCTTAATACACAAACCTTAATAGCCACTTTAGATACCACTTTTCATGATCCTGCTACTGGATGGTATCCCAGTTGGGCTTATCATTACTTAGCTGCAGATGGTAAAATTTATATCCAAAACTTTAGCGGGGTAATGCTTTGTGTCATCAACAACCCTGATATGCCTGGCCAAGCCTGTAACTTTGTGCAAAACCAAATACAGTGCCCTACTTACTATTATGCCACTGTGCCCACTTATGTTAATTTAAATTTAATGCAAGAACCCGGCAGCCCTTGCGATACCTTAGGAGTAGGAAATGAAGAATTAAGAATGGTAAATGAAGAATTAAAAATTGCCCCCAACCCCAGCAATGGCAATATAAGTATAGAGTTTCCGGTACAAGAAATTAGCGGCATGTTGTATGTATATGATGTTAACGGTAAACAGGTTTACAGTGAATATGTTTCGCCCTATACTTACATTAAAAATATTAACCTTCAAGGTAGGTTAAGTAATGGCATGTATGCGCTTAGTATGGTGTTTGGAGAAGAGCGCTTTTTGGGGAAGATGGTGGTGGAGTAAGGTTGTTAACGAAAGGCTGAAGAGGTCCAAACGTCATTGCGAGGGCTGAGTCCGAAGCAATCTGCTTAAAAGCAAAGTGCTAACTTTAAACAGATTGCTTCGACCCGCTCTGCGAGGCTCGCAATGACGTTGACCAATGGGCGCGCTGCTGTATTGCCCTCGCAATGACATTTGTATCATAGGGCGCTTTGCTGGAATGGCACGAATAAAGGAGCAAACAAACCCTCGATATCGTTTGCTATAAACAAAGGCGCTATATCACGAATCAACAATCGTCAATCGTCAATCGTCAATCATCAATCGTCAATCGTCAATCAACAATCGTCAATCAAATCCCGATTGCTCGGGACGTCAATAAAAAACCCGCTGAGTAAATTACTCAGCGGGTTTTTTATTGAATTAAAATTGATGATTACTTTTTAACCATCATTTTACGTGTTACACTTTTGTTTCCAGCTTTTACGGTGTAGAAGTATAAACCAGAAGCTAAATCAGTTCCATCAATTACAATATTGTGTGAACCAGCAACTAAATTTCCTTTATCCATTGTAGCAACTGCTGTACCTAAGGTATTAATTATATCTACAGTAACATGAGCAGCTTCAGTTAAACTAATATTGAAAGAAGTTTGTTGGTTAAATGGATTTGGTATATTACCTGAAACATTAAAACTTTCGGCATTGCCAATATTTTTGATATTCACAAAGTCAGCTTGATCAAACTCTAATCCGCTCACAAAATAATGCTTCATAGGATTAAGTAAGTACCCATCATTTGGCCAATCTAAAGGTAATGATACTGTGGCAGGGATTTGATAAAGAGTTCCAGTTTGTAATGAGATGTTAGAAACATACATAAAGTAATTTTCTCCATCATCAGTAAATTTTTTAGTGTAAGTCCACTTTTGGTTTGTAACATCATAGCCTTTCCCAAAAATATTAGGCTTGCTATTTTCAAGTGCTTCGTTTAAATCTGGTTCTGAATCTAACCAAAAGTAAAATAATTTAGATCCATCATCTGAACGACTCATTTGTAATCTTGCATCAATAGTAAACTGGCCAGCATCGTCAGTAAATGGAGAGTAATCAGTAGCATTATCATTATTTAATGAATCAATTAATACAGCATCCCAAGTTGAACCAGTGGTATAAGAATCAAACATGTAAAAAGTCTTTACAGTAGCCGCAGCGCCTGGCGTTAAGGTATAACCTAATGAATCAGGATGATTGGTAAAGCCACTTGCTATAGTGCAAAAAATATGTAAATTACCATTTTCATCAACCGCACAATCATAACCTTTATCTTGAGAAAACCAAGCCTTTTTTGGACCGGTAAAAGCATCATCTTGGCTTATCCAAGAAGAATCCAAAGTGGCCGCAATGGCAGGAACATTTGAAAAATTGAATGAAGGCAATAAAGTCCAAGTTGTACCAGCATCAGTGGTTTTGTAAACAACAGGACAATACCCTAAGGCACTTGAATCTGTAATTGTAGCTTCAACACCATTGAAAACAACATAACCTATATTTCCTGCCTTATTCCAAGCTGTTTGAGCAGAAGTATAAGTCTCCAATGAGCCATCACCAGCTACAACTAAATTAGGAATGATTGAATCTATACTCCATGTAAAACCATTTGTGCCGTTAGGAGTTGCATAGTTTAGGGTAGCTCCTCTGTATAATTGAGTAGCAGCCGTTGTGCCGTTAGGATCGGCATACAAACCTCCTGTTACAATTGTTTTAACATCAGTAGCTGAAGCAGAAATACGCGCAAATCCTTGATTTGTAACACCTGCTGCACCATCAATGGCAAAAATTGGCGTAATGTTAGTACTATCTAATTTTGCTGATGAAAAGAAATTGCCAATCCATCCTGAACCAGAAGTCACAGGACCAGAAACAGTGGCAAATGCATTGTTAAGATCTGTATTTCCAGACGGATTAAAAATAGCACCACTTGGGTAACGACATAAGTTAATTGGATCTGAAGTTTGAATTAAAGAATCCCAACTGGTTCCAAAATTAGCACTAAACGTGTTTTGAATATAACCGTTATTGTCATTAGGCAAATTAAAAAAGCTACTAATACGGTGTGTAAACATTACCGTATTCAATTGCTGATTAGCCGTTAAACAATTAGATTCTGTAACAATTAACCCAAACGCATTTCTAGAACCAGTAAAGGCTGTTTTGCTAACAGCTCTGTTTGAACCTCCTTGAGTGTAATTTAAATATGGCCTTTGTTTGCCAATACCGGCAAAGTTAAATCCATCTTGTTTGTTTAATCTGGCATTGGTTCGGTCTTGTTTTTTCGGCACCAATTGCGTTTGCGCAAAAGCTGAAAAACAAAAGCCGACACCAAGTGCTAAAAGTAAATTTTTCTTCATTTGTTTAGATTGTATTAGTTAAATGTTAAAAGTTAGTTAAATATTTAAGATACAAAGTTAATGAACTTATCACATAAAACAAATATGATTGCTAAAGTTTGATTAAAATGTTTTGTATAATTAGACCTAAATACTATTAAATTTGTCCAAAATAATAATATCACAGATGAAACCTGAGTTAATAGCCTTTGAAAGATTGTTGAAAATTATGGACGACTTGCGCGAAAAATGCCCTTGGGATAAAGTACAAACTTTCGAAACATTAAGACATCTTAGCATTGAAGAAGTGTATGAACTCAGCGATGCCATTATGAAAGAAGATAAAAATGAAATAAAAAAAGAAATTGGTGATGTGTTGCTGCATATTGTATTTTATGCCAAAATTGGCTCCGAAACCAATGATTTTAATATTACCGAAGTCATCAATAGCTTATGTGAAAAACTTATTTTCAGACATCCGCACATTTATGGAGATCCCAATAATAATGGCAAATTGGTAGAGGTAGAAAACCAGGAACAAGTAAAAGAAAATTGGGAAAAATTGAAAATGAAAGAAGGTAACAAATCTGTCTTAGGGGGCGTTCCGGTTTCATTACCAGCCATGATAAAAGCACAACGTATTCAAGAAAAGGTAAGGGCTGTGGGTTTTGATTGGGATAATCCATCACAGGTTTGGGATAAGGTAAATGAAGAGTTGGCCGAGTTTAAAGCCGAAATGGACAACAATGCCGATTTCTCAAAAAAAGAAGATGAATTTGGAGATATTTTATTCAGTCTTATTAACTATGCGCGCTTTGTAGGTATCAATCCAGAGGACGCCTTAGAAAAAACAAATAGGAAATTCATTCATCGTTTTCAATACTTAGAACAAGCTTCAAAAAAAGCTGGAAAACAACTTGCTGAAATGTCATTACAAGAAATGGATGTGTATTGGAATGAAGCCAAAAATGTAAATTTCAATAAACCATAGTTATCAGCTTATTTTGGTTAACAGAATAATTTGCAGCAAATAACGTTATATTGCAAAAGCACCTTATTTTGCAGGCTATTAAACTTGAATTAATTTGAGCACCTTAAAAAAATTGGCTTCGCAAACTGCTGTTTATGGCTTAAGCAGCATTGTTGGCCGTGTGTTGAATTACCTTTTAATTCCGCTTTACACCAATGTTTTTTTGCCAGCCGAATTCGGAGTGGTTACCGAATTGTACTCTTATGTAGCATTTTTTGCCGTGCTTATGACTTACGGTATGGAAACAGCATTTTTTCGTTACTTTCAAAAAGATAATTTAGATCCGAATAAAGTATATTCAACTGCCCTCATTTCAATACTTTCAACCGCAGTTATTTTTCTTATTGTGGGATTTATTTTTATTGATAAAATTGCTGTAATGCTCATGTATCAAAATAATGCATGGTATCTTTTGTGCTTTATGTTTATTATAGCAATAGATGCTATTACTGCGCTCCCTTTTGCCAAGTTAAGGTCGCAAAATAAAGCTTTAAAATTTGCCACTATAAGGTTGGTCAACATTTTTGTAAATATTTCGCTAAACCTTTTCTTTATTTTACTGTGCCCAGCTTGGTTCCTAAAAAATCCTGAATTTGTAAAACACTTCTACAGCCCCGAGATAGGAGTGGGGTATAT
>JBILPB010000021.1:0-30284 GCA_044374175.1 Bacteroidia bacterium
TCGTGCTTTTGTTGCCTCAATTTATTATCAAATTCGATTTCGATAAATCACTTTGGAAAGAATTGATGCGCTATGCCTTTCCTCTGCTGGTAGTTGGCCTGGCTGGGATGGTCAATGAAACAGCCGATAGAATTATGCTCAAATATTTATTGCCTGCTGGTAGCAATATAATGGCCGAAACAGGTATTTATGGCGCTTGTTATAAAATAAGCATCATCATGACCATTTTTATTCAAACATTTAGGTATGCCGCTGAACCTTTTTTCTTTAGTCATGCCAAAAACAAAGGTGCCGAGCAGCTTTACGCAGATGTGATGAAGTACTTTGTAATTGCCTGTGCAGCCATCTTTTTAATCACCCTGTTATATCTTGATGTGGTAAAGTTTTTTGTAGGAAAAAACTATTGGGAAGGTTTACCGATTGTGCCAATCCTACTGCTGGCCAATTGGTTTTTAGGTATTTATTTTAATTTAACGGTGTGGTATAAACTTACCAATAAAACGGGTTATGGGGCTGGTATCAGTCTATTTGGGGCATTGTTAACCATCGTATTTAATGTTTTATTGATTCCTCATTTAGGGTATATTGGAGCGGCATGGACAACACTAATTTGTTATACAAGTATGATGGTGTTGAGTTTTTATCAAGGGCAAAAACATTTTCCTATTAATTATGATGTAAAGAAAATTTTAGGCTATATTGTATTGTCAATTGCAATATATCTTTTATCAAATCTATTTGTTGAGCTAGAGTTTACCTACAAATTATTCATCAACTCGGCCTTATTTTGCGTATTTTTAGTGGTGGTTTGGCTCAATGAAAAAAAAGATTTGATGGCTTTAAAAAACTAATCTTACAGCGTGAGAATATTTTTATGTAGTTTTTTAATAGGTTGTTTTTTTTGTGGATTTGCACAAAGTAATGATACTGTTTTTTATAGCATTAATGCTGTGTTGATGATCACAACAGCAGTTAATGATATTGATTCTGTGCTTGTATTGAATGATGAAAATGGAAAAAATATATTGAACAATGAAACGGTGATACATACTTTTTTCGATAAAAAGTTTGGTAAAAAAAGGACAATTAAAATTCATGAAAAAACGTTAATTGAAGATTATTGTGTTTCAGAAGCAGACACCATTTATAACTACTTTCAAGATGCCGATGAGTTTAATTTGAGGCTCAAACAATTTTATGCCTACCTCGAGCAAAGTGTGATTTATCCTAAAAATGCACTTAAAAAAGGTATTCAAGCAAATGTAAAAGTGAGTTTAATTATTGAAAGCAATGGCAGTATTACTAACGTGTATCCATTAACAAAACACGAATGGGGTTTTGAAGAAACACTCATCAGAACGATCAAAGAAAAAAAGCAATTTGGCTTTGTGATGTATAAAAACAAGCCTATTAAACATTATATCGAAATTCCTTTCGCTTTTAGAATAGTGAATAGATAAACTCATTTATCAGAAATTAATGATACAATAAAGAAAAGAATTTTTGATTAGTGAGTTATAAAAGCAAATTTAAAACCTTCGTAAACGCGAAGCTGTGCTTCGTGTTTTTTAATTGTTAGAGCTTTGCTCGGTTTCATAGCATAGAAAGTTTAATTTCGAAATTCGGATTTGCGCTGCATTTTATGAAATTTTCAATACAAAATACATATCAATTTCACCTTTGTTCTTGGCCTGAATTTTTCCTCGGTGTATGCAATTGAATTTATCTTTCACTAACTCATAAGTGCTTCCACTTATATTTATTTTGCCTTCTTCACCGCTGCTTTCCATTCGCGATGCTATATTTACTGTATCTCCCCAAATATCGTAGGCAAATTTTTTAATACCCACAATGCCTGCTACTACAGATCCGGTATTAATACCTATTCTTATTTCAAATGGCTCTTTACCCTCGTTTTTTCGTTCCTTCATATGCTGCTGCATGTATTGCTGAATTTCTAGTGCTGCATTTACAACATCCACAGCATTGGTGGTATTGCTAATAGGTAAACCTCCAGCACACATGTAACTATCGCCAATTGTTTTTATTTTTTCAATATTGTATTTACCAATGATAGTGTCAAACGCTTTAAAACAATTATCAATTTCAGAAACGAGTTCGGCAGGAGTGAGTTTTTCAGAAATTTGAGTGAACCCTTTGAAGTCAGTAAACATAACTGTTACCTCATCAAAAAGTTTTGCGGTAGCACTGCCTTTTTCTTTCAACTCTGTTGCAACTTCTTCGGGAAGAATATTGAGTAGTAATCCATCGCTTAGTTTTCTGGCTTTTAAGATTTTATTTCGCTGGCGATACACAACTACTAAAAAAATTAAAGCACCTGCAAGCGCTCCACTTATTGAGTTTCGTAAGTTCCGTTGTATGATGTCTTTTTTTTCCTGTTCTGCCTTTGCTTCTGCTTCTTTTTTATCAAAATCAAACTGCATTGCAATTCGGTTAGCCTTTGCTTTATCTTCTTCACTATTTATGAGTTCTTTATTGCGTATATATGTTTTATAATTTAGGTATGCACTTTCCCAGTTGCCCAATGCACTATCGAGCTGTTCTAAATGCCCCCAATAATCCGTTCGTATTGAATTTAAATTAAAAGACTTTGTCAATGAATCAGCTTTATTAAAGTACTCTTTTGCCTTTTTATATGAATGCATTCGGGTATAACAACTCCCAATCTGCAAGTACAAACCTGCAACATGAGAAGAAGAAGTTTCCTTATAATTTTCGTAAGATAAAAGATAATTTTTTAAAGCTAGGGAATCATTTTTCAATGCTTCATATGTTTTAGCCAGATAATTGTATGCTTTAGCAAGGGGAGTCTTATCTGTAGTGCTCGATTCAAGAATTAAATGAAGGTTTTTAATTGCTCCTGGCAAATTTTTTTCTTTAAAATACCTTTCCGAATAATAGGCAAACAAATATTGTTTTGCGTCAATTTTGTTAGATTTCTCGAGTATTGGAAGTGCACTATTTCTTAACACTTCAGCTATTGAATCCTCACCGATACTTTCTTTGTAATCTGCAATATTAAATTGTATAGTTGCCTCTATGTATTCATCTCCAAGTTTTTGTGCATTCTCTAACTGCAAGTATAGGTATTCAATTGACTTTGGTAAATTACCCTGCAGCGAACAAACATAGGAGTATAAGTCATAGAGCCTATTAAGATTTTTTTTATCATCTATGCTTTTAGCGATTTTAAGGGCCTGGTCAAAATAACTGAGCGCCTCCGGAATCATATTCTGGTCAGTATAATCCTGCCCGATAAATATAAGTATAAGGGAGATGTCTGTTTTATCTCCATACTTTTTGGCCAGTTGCAATGCTTCTTTATGCTTGATTAATGCAGTATCATATTGTCCAACTTTCCAATAAAGACGACCTGTCCGTGCCTTAATCTTATATATATGTTTCTTAAGATTTAGCTTTGTTGCCAGTGCCAATGCAGGGGCTTCATATTTATATCCCTCGTTATTTTTAAAGTAAACATGTCCACTAATCAGGGCCAAATAAGTATTTACCTTATTACTATCGTCTTTAGCAACATTGAGTTGAGTTACAAGAGAGTCAGTCGTTCGCTGATCTTGCGCCTTCGTTAAAACGGGAGTTAGAAATAAGCACAAAACCCAAATCACATAAAGTGAATGCTCCTTTATTTGAAAATCTTTACTATATCTTTTTATTGAGTTTTGATTAACAATAAAGAAATTCCTCATTTGTAATTTTTTTTAGGATCATTCTTGTCAGGTAAAAAAATAAATTAAGTAATTAACTTCCTTCCTTCTTGTAGTTTTATTTTTGCAAAAAATCTAAATTTACAAAAGCAAAACTACGCATTTTTTTGTTCCTCAAGCAGACATTAAGCTCAAGAACTGCTATTTTATGGATGGGCAAAGTGAAGGCTTTTTTATAAAATCTCTATCATTACCCCTGGTGCTGCAAGTTCGATAGCTATCGGACTCTTGGCTTGTGTTGCAACACTTTGTTCTTCAAATTTTATTAATGATTTAAACCTTTGCAATGAATTTATATGTTGTACTCATTCATCAAATGTAAGAAATATCATTTAGTTTTAATTTACAAATTTATTTGATTCCCATAACGCTAAACCACCAGCGAATACGCTAATGGGAGCGGGGAAATTGCAGCAGTATGAGCTAACGCCATGACATTTTAGGGATGGCACAGGGATATTTTATTCATTTTAATTACTAAAAACTTCAATATTTCATCAAGTAAAAAATCCTAAATCCTAATCCCGATTGCCATCGGGACTAATTTCCTATTTCTTAACTATTTGATGTTCATGATTCCTTGTTTCTCCCGAGGCCCCGATGCTTCGGGACGGGATTCATTATTTTATACCGATGTTCATTTGAGTAAGAGCCAAAATCCAAAGTAATAATTGCTATGAATTGCAACTTTGCGCAAGGGACAAAAGCGGTACCGAAGTTTCGGGACCGCTTTTGTGTGTTCGATTGCAAATGATTTTAAACACTGCTTAAACACAAAAAAGATAGAGCGGATGGCCCGCCCCTTTCATTATTTTTAGCTGGTTTAATTTTGGTATAGGTTTTATAAAAATGAAAGGGATGCGCCCAAATCAATCTACTTTCATCTATTTAATAAATTTGATACTCTTTTAATTTTATTAATTTTACATCCTTTATTATAAGAATAAACTTAAAAAATTTATTTTCGATAATCTTGGAATCATGCATTTACAGCGTTGCTTTTAAAACTTAAATGAATAAAATAATAAGATATCTTCTTCAAGGAATATTGTTTACGGTGCCCGTGGCCATTACGGTTTATGTAATTGTTACAATCACAAAATGGGTGGGAAGTGCAGTCGATTTATTAGGTATTTCAATACATCCTTTGATTGACCCTTTATTAGGATTAATTGGTGGTGTAACCATACTTATCACCATTGGTGCGATAGGTTCTTCTATCTTTTTTTATCCATTATTTAAACGCATTGAGCATTTAATAGAAAAAACTCCTTTTCTAAAAATAGTATATACTTCAGTAAAAGATTTGTTATCAGCATTTGTGGGGCAAAAGAAAAAGTTCAATAAGCCAGTCATAGTAAAGGTAAGCGAAAGTCCTTTGATGGAAAAAATGGGATTTATTACCCAAAGCTCACTCAAAGATTTAGGGATTGCCGAAAATAAAGTGGCTGTATACTTTCCCCTAAGTTATAGCTTATCGGGCGATTTATTTATTGTTCCGGCCGAAAATGTAAAGCCGGTAAATGTACCTTCGGCAGAATTTATGAAATTTATTATTTCTGGTGGCGTTACCGAAATAGACGAACATACAGAACACAATTAAAGCATGAAAGAAGTAAAAAGTATATTAATGGTTTGTTTAGGTAATATTTGCCGTTCTCCAGTGGCAGAAGGTATTATGAGAAATAAATTAGAAATTTTTAATTTAAATATTCAAGTAGATTCTGCTGGCACTTCAAACTACCATATTGGAGAAAATCCAGATACAAGAAGTGCAAATAATGCCTTAAAAAATGGCCTTGATATCAGCATGCTAAAAGCCAGACAATTTAAAGTGCATGACTTCGACAACTTCGATATCATTTACGTGATGGATGAACAAAATAAAATTGATGTGTTAAGCATAGCACGAAATGAAAATGATAAATCAAAAGTAAAATTGATATTAAGTGAGCTGCCCAACTCATCATACAAAAGTGTTCCTGATCCTTATTTTGGTGGCGAAGCAGGCTTTCAGCTGGTTTTTGATTTACTCAATAAAGCCTGCGAAAATGTGGCTCAAAAATGTGCCAATCAAACTATAACTTTACCGCAATAATTTATGTGTGGAATAACAGGCTATTTTTCTCCTTCTGGAAAATTTAATAAAGCACATCTTGAGGCGGCCACCAATAGTCTTCATCATAGGGGCCCAGATGCAGGTGGTGTTTATGTTGAAGGTATGGTGGGCTTAGGTCACCGAAGATTAAGTATTTTGGATTTGTCGGAAACTGCCAACCAGCCCATGATAAGCGCCAACAACAGGTTTGTGATGGTATACAATGGCGAGGTCTACAATTTTAAAGAAATACAAAAAGAAATTTTAAAATATAGACCTGATGTTCAGTTTAAAACAAGTTCCGACACAGAAATTATTTTAGAAGCTTTTTCGCTATGGCGAGGGAACATAGCAAACATGCTCAATGGTATGTTTGCCATTGCTATCTATGATAAAGACAATGGTTCACTTTATTTGTTGAGAGATCGGATTGGTATTAAACCTATCTATTTTTATTGGGATGATAAAGATTTCTTTTTTGCATCCGAATTAAAAGCCCTTAAAGCCATTAAAAATGCTATTCATCTTGAACTTAACGATAAAGCTATTCCTTATTTTTTTCATTTAGGTTTTATTCCTGAGCCTTACAGCATTTATAAAAATGTGTACAAGTTCCCCACAGGCAGTTATCTAAAATTAAATAAGCATGGTTTTGAATTGATGTCTTATTGGGAGCCCGCCAGTAAAATCACTAAAGAAATTCTGAGCGATGAAACAAAGGCTAAACAGCAATTGAAAGACCTGGTAGTTTCATCTGTAAAATACCGAATGATTAGCGATGTGCCATTTGGTACATTTTTAAGTGGCGGCATCGACAGCAGTTTGGTAACTGCCGTGGCGCAAAGTATCTCCTCCGAACCAGTTAAAACTTTCTCTATTGGCTTAAATGAAAAAGATCATAACGAAAGCCATTTTGCAGAGCAAGTGGCCAAATATTTAAAAACAGATCATCATACTTTTAATGTAACGCAACAAGATGCATTAGATTTAATTACTGATTTGGATAACATTTATGATGAGCCTTTTGCTGACACCTCTGCCATTCCTACTTTGATGGTGTCTAAATTGGCAAGAAAGCATGTTACCATGACCCTTTCGGGAGATGGTGGTGATGAACTTTTTATGGGTTATGGTGCTCATATTTGGGCACAAAGGCTCTCCAATCCATTTATTTCTGGACTCCGAACGCCAATTAATTTGGCTCTTGGAATGGGCAATAACAGGGCAAAAAGGGTTGCCAACTTATTTAAATCATACTCACAAACAAACTTCGAAAGCAACATTTTTTCGCAAGAGCAAAACTTATTTTATGAAAAAGAATTGCCTTTGTTGTTGGGCAATCTATCCACTGAGGCAATCAAATATTTCCCTGAACTTAAAGACTTAAAAAGAAAATTATCGCCTACCGAAACGCAGGCTATGTTTGACTTTAATGTATATCTCAAAGATGATTTGTTAGTGAAGGTAGATAGGGCAACTATGAAACATTCATTAGAAACAAGAGTACCTTTGCTCGATTACAGAATTGTAGAATTTGCATTTAACCTCGATGAAAAATTAAAGTTGAAAGGCAACATATCTAAATATTTACTCAAAGAAGTGTTGTATGATTTTGTTCCTCGCGAATATTTCGACAGACCTAAAAAAGGCTTTTCTGTACCTTTGCATCAATGGCTTAAAAAAGATTTAAAAGTGTATGCCGAGAAGTATGTAAATAAAGCCATGTGCGAAAACTATGGTGTTATTAAATGGAATTATGCCAAGCAAGTGATGGATCATTTTTATAAAGACCAACAAGATTATTATTACAACAGAGTATGGCTCATTATCTGTATACACAAATATATGGAACATAATTTCTAATTGTAATTTGAGTTTTTCGCTAAATAAACGTAGGTTTGGAACTTTAAAAACTAATTTAATATGCTAATTTCGGTTGTTATACCAGTTTATAATGAATCTGACTTAATTGATGAATTGTATAAGGCCGTAATGTCTGCAATGACAAAGTTTACAGATGATTTTGAAGTTATTTGTGTCAATGATGGCAGCAAGGATGACACCTTATTAAAATTACAGGTTTGTCATCAAAAAGACAAAAGATTTAAGGTCTTAAATTTATCACGTAATTTCGGACATCAATCTGCTTATACAGCAGGGTTAAGTTATGCAAAAGGGGAGTATGTGGCCATGATGGATGGCGATTTACAAGATCCTCCTGAATTAATTGCCGAAATGTATAAGTGTGCTATTGATAATAAATCTGATGTGGTTTACGGAAGAAGAACTGAGCGTCATGAAACATTTTTTAAAAAACTCTCCATTAAACTTTTTCATTTTATATTTAATAAATTAAGCAATATTAATGCGCCTGCCAATGTGGGCAATTTTAGTGTAATGAACAGAAAAGCATTAGAAGCATTTTTGGCATTAGAAGAAAAGAACAGATACCTTCCAGGTTTGCGTTTCTTTATTGGCTTTAAACAAGATTATGTTGATTACAGTAGAGATGACAGAACTATTGGCGAAGCCAAAATGAATTTTAGCAGGTTATTAAAATTAGCCTTAGATGCCTTATTCTCATTCTCAAAATTACCCATTAAAATTTGTATTTATTTGGGCGTCATTGGCATCATTTTTACATTGATTGGAGGTGCAGTAGTATTGTATAAAAAAGTTACTGGTGAAGCTATCACTGGCTGGTCGTCAATACTAGTGAGTATGTATTTTTTAGGAAGCGTTCAATTATTATTTATGGGTATTATTGGAGAGTATGTTCATCGTATTTTTGTGGAAACTCAAAATCGACCTGTTTTTATTGTTAAAGATTTTTTTGAAGATTAGGGTATGTTAGCTGCTTTAAAAGCCTTTTACCTAAATCATCGTTCAATTTCAAAACTTGTTTTGTTGGGTCTCTTTTTGAGATTAATTTTTACATGGGTAATTGCTCCTTATTACTTTAATCGACCTAATATTCATTTAGATAATGATACAACGGCCTGGATGACGGGCTTGTATAATCTTATTTATAATGGAGAGTTTACATTAATGCTCAATAACGAGCTTGCTGCTTATTGTCGCATGCCAGGCTATTCTCTGTTTATGGCCCCGGCATTTGGGATCGTCTCTTTCTTTTATTATTTGCAAGGTGTCGAGTTCGAAAATTATTCGGATAAATGGTACATCGTTTTAAAACTAACGGCCTATTTTCAGATTGTGTTAGATACTATTAGTATTTATCTGATTTATTACATTTCAAATAAAATATTTAAACAACATAAAATAGCCATCGTGGCAGCTTTTATTTATGCTACTTATCCTTTTGTTATTGTGTGGAATCCAGTGTGCTATTCTGAAATTCCTTCTTTGTTTTTTGCATTGCTTGCCCTTGGCTTATCACTTAAAAGTGAAAAGAAATATGTGCTTGGTATTGCTGGTGCCAGCCTTGGTTTTGCAGTCCTCAATCGCCCACAATTTGCGCTGCTCGCACCACTCATGATATTCTTTTTTTATCAAAAATACAATGCTGCTTTTAAAAACAATTTAAGCAAAATGTTTGTATTTTTTGTGTTCTTCGGTATTACTTATGGTGCCTGGCCAATAAGAAATTTCGTAAGGTTTAACAAGGTAATTATAACCCAAGATTTAAGAGGCTTTGACAATTGGAATGACGATGTAATTGCTTTTATGCAGTATATATACAGTGTTAAGGCAGAATGGCAGCCGCAGTTTTCTGATATTTTGCAAAATAAGCAGGTGGTTTTTCCAAAGGAATCATACGCTTTTAAAGAAGATTCTTTAAAGCTAGAAAGGGCTGTTTACCTGGCTAAAAATTGTGGCAGAGGTTTCAGCGAATGGGCAGGGTACTGGAAAGCTACAATTCCTATTTTTGATACTGCAAATGATTGCTCTATGGAAGTAGCACAATTATTTGATGAACTTCGCCAAAATCAAATCAAAGAGCAACCATTTAATTTTTATTTAAAAGTGCCAATGCAAAATTTGCAAAAAGCAATGTTTAAAAATGATCTCAGCGACAATGCTAGTGTGGCGCGTAAATTGGGCGCTTATTTATTTTACTATCGTTCGTTAATGTTATTGATTGGGATATTCGGACTTTATCTAATTTTTAAACAAAAAGAGTTCAGGCTATGGGCTATATTTGTTGGTTGCTTTTTTGCCTTTTTATACATTTATCTTTGTTTTGGCACCAGTCCGCAATGTAGAAATATAGAAATGCGTTATTTCTTGCAAGCAGACGTGCTTATGCTTATTCCAGCGGCTTATTTTTTTGCAAGACTAACATTAATTGAGAAATTTGTGAAGCAATATCTCCCCTGAATTAGTTTTATTATTCAATCTTAGCAATTGGGTTAGCCAGTCCTTTATAGTCCATCAAATCCATTTTCACCGAACCTACTAAAATATTAGCTTGTGCTCTAATGGGAATTCTATTAGCATCATCAGAAATCCAAACATTTAAATCTTCTTCATCTTTAAATATTCTACCTTTTTGTATCACTGGTCTAAACTTAATACACTTAAATTTACCTAAGGAGGTTGAAATAGTTTCTTTGCCGATATATTTAATTTTTAAAGGAAATACTTCTTCATCCACAAAGCTGTTTACCGTGTATATGTTACCCGCTTTGGCATTACTAAAATCAATACATCTTGCAAAGTAAAAGGCCGAAAGCATGTCTTGAATGTCATTTATATCTTTTGGCACATCAAAGGCCTTCCCTTCGCTTATCACTTGTTTTTTATAATGGTTGTATACATAGTTTTGATTTATTTTATATCCACCTTCATTAACCTTTCTTATAAATGCCATAGGCACAAGTGCTTCTTTATCTATATAGGATTCATAACGATCACGAACTTTAAAAAACCAATCGAAGGCACCAGTGCTTTTACCTATACCAACTACGTGATAGGTTGGTCTGCCTCCAAATTCTCGTGCTTCTTCAGTTACTTCTAATGTCGCTATTCCAGCTTCAATGGCTCCGTAATGCAGACGATAAGTAAGCATTTCACCATTGGTAAAAGCATTGTTTTTTTTGGGGATAAACGCTTCGGGTGAAGTGGGATTTTGGGCTTTAAATGCTGTTGTTGATATCAAAAATGCAACAAAAAGGATCAATTTTAATGGCAATACAATGTTAGTTTTCATAAAACAATATGTTGTTTTAATGCTGGTATGCAAACAGTGTTCCAAAAAATTGAATTTAACTGAAAAAGCCTATTTTAACAAGTTTTGATAATAGGCTGCTTTTTCTGGTTGATTCATATTCTGGTAGGTAATAGCTAAAAAAGTGATGGCTTTTTTATTGTTTGGATCTAATTCGTAGGCTTTAGTGAACCAAACAAGAGCCTCGTTAAACCTGCCAGAAGCGCCATAACAACTGCCTAAATTAACCATGGCATCAATGAATCGAGGATTTAAAAGCAATGTTTTATCATAAATTTCGATGGCTTCGGCATACCTTCCTTTATTAAAATAATAAGCGCCCATATTGCTCAAAGCTACGCTGTTATTAGGGTTGTATTGCAATCCTTTATTGAAATAGACAGCAGCACTATCCATATTATTCATCTTAAAATAGCCAACACCAATTTGAGTGTGACCATCTGAATATTCTGGAAAAATAGCTACAGATTTTCTAACTTCCAGGATCCCTTTATTGAGGTAATCAATCTTTTTTAGAGAGTCTGATTCTTCTTCTGCTATTTTTTTAATGAGTTCATTGCCTAGGTAATAATGGGTTTTAGCACTCATAGGATTGAGCTCAACATCATGCGTATACAAAGTAATATTGTCTTTCCAGTCGCTATTTCTACTGATGGTTTTTACACTGTATAGCATCAATATCGCCCCAAGCACATAAAAGTAATTCTTATTACTATTTTGACTAATGTTAGAAGGATATACTTCTAATTTTAAAATTTTAGCAATGACATAAGCTAAAATTAAGCAAAATCCTAAAGAAGCTAAAAAAGTAAAACGCTCGGCTTTGGCCGCACCAATGGTAAAAAATATATTTGTATAAAGCGATAAAGCTGCAAAAATAAAAAGGATTGAAAAGGAAATAATAGGATGTTTTTTATAAGTGATAACAATAATTGCAATCATAGCTAAAACCGTTAAAATACCTATAAGAATAGGAAGATTGATGCCATCGTTTAGCGGAAATGAATTGTAGGAATAATCATAAATCAAAGGATGTGGAAACACAAAAAGTTGCATATACTCTCCAAGCACTTGCATACTTCCCATTAGTTTTAATCCAAAATTTGTTTGAGCGCCAATAGGATTATCAATCATGGTAACACTCTGCAATCCGGCAAAGGAGTCTAAAACACTTTTTCTGATGAGCATATAAACGATAAATGGAATCATCACCGATAGAACTATTCCTATTATTTTAGACATGGCTTCTTTTCTAAAAAAAACAAGCATAATCATTAAAATTGGAAAAGTTAAAATGGCCGATTCCTTTGCCAAGAAAGCTATAAATAGAAAAATTGATCCTAAGAAAAGAAAGTAGCTTTTAGCATCATCAATATATTTAATAATAAAGTGAATAGTTAAAAATGAAAACAAAAAACAAAGGAGTTCATCTCTACTTTTAATATTGCCAACAACCTCTGAGTGTATGGGATGAGCAATAAACAACAGCACTGTGCCAATAAGAATATACGTGTTTAATTGCGGCAATAATCTTCGCAAGGTTTTAAATAAAACAATACCACAAAAAACATAAATCAAAAGATTAATAAAATGACCAAGTCCTGGATTGTTGGGCTTCATGGTCCATTCAATTGCAAACATGGCTAAAGAAAGTGGTCGGTACAATCCATCATTAACATTTAAATAACCCGCACGATAACTTGTTTTAAATATTTGGCCCAAATTTTTTGTCCCTTGGTTTACAATGTTATTTTCTTTAATCACCGAAAAATCATCGAGCACATAGCCATTTGAAAGTGTATTGCCATAAAGCAAAAAAACAGCAATGGCAATGGTTAAATAAACCCACAGATAACTAGCTTTTTTTTCTGCTTTAACTGATGTAGCAGTCTTTGCAACTTCATGCGATTGTTGAAATTTTTCTTTTTTCGTTAGTTTTTTGGGATTTTGCATAATATGCTTGAAAATATTTTAAACGAATAATTGGTGTCTGAATGGCCTTAAAAATAAACCCAATCTGATGCGCAGAATTTATTAAACTTTAAAGGAAAGTGAAAATAGGATTAGTGTGCCTTTACTGGAAAATTCATCATTACATTCATGCGCATTTTAATACCGTTTTGCATAGCGGGTGCAAATTTTAATCCTTTTACAACTCTTTGAACTTCCTCATTAATACCACAGCAAACACCACTTATAACATTGGTATTATTAACAGTACTATCTGGTAAAACATCAAAACTGAGCATAACTTCACCCTCCACAAACTTTTGCTTGGCCTCTTCACTGTATTTTACAGCGTGTAAAACATATTTGTATAATTCCATGTCACCTTTTGGATAAAATGGCTCTTGCTCTGTTACAACGGCTATATTTTGCTTATCGTTATATGGTTCTTTATTTTGAGCTTGTGCGTTTACAAAATGGCACAAAAAAGCAATGGTGGCAACTAATAAGTTTTTTTTCATTTTTTGTTTTTATTTCATGTTTACAAATTGTACGGGTATTTCAAAGCTGGCAGCTCTAACATTGCTGATAACGGCTTGTAGTTCATCAATTTTTTTTCCGGTAACACGCACTTGTTCATCCATAATTTGTGCTTCTACTTTAAGCTTTAAATCTTTAATATGCTTGACAATCTTTTTTGCCGTTTCCTTATCAATCCCTTGTTTTATTTTAATATCTTTTTTTAATAAATTACCTGAAGCATACTGTTCCTTTCCAAAATCGAGTGCCAGCGGATTAAGCCCTTGTTTCATCATTCTACTTCGAATGGTATCTTCAATGGCTTCAATACGCATTTCACTTTCTGTAAGGATATGAATATTGAGTAGTTTTTTATCTAATTCAATAGAGCTTTTTGAGCCTTTAAAATCATATCTGCTTGTAATATCTTTTCTTGCCACATTTATGGCGTTATCCAAGGTTTGAATGTCTATTTTATTGACTATATCAAATGAAGGCATGTGTATGAATTAATGTTAAAATTTAATTAAATTTATGTTTGTTGGCATCTATAATCGGATTTATCATCTTAAACCATAAAAAGGGCACTAGGGCAATATAAAACATTCCAAAATATCCAGAGGGTAAAAAATACCCAGGATGCGAATTGAGCGTGTGGTAGGGTTTAGATGCTTTCAGATGATGGTCGGCATGTCTTGAAAGTTCTATAAGCCCCAATCTGCTCGATAATTTATTGCTTTGCCATGCATGGTGAGCCGCAAATTTTTTATCATCATCTCTTTCTAAGCCGTAATGTTCAATATAATTTACATATTCTAAAAGCAAAACAGCAACAACACTGTAAATTAAATAGGCTATCATAATTTTTACTCCAAATATTAAATATAGCATACTTAAAATAAGCAACTGCACTATAGTAATAATCACTACAAAATTTCTGAGTGGACTAAAATTCTTGTCTAGTAAACGCTTATTTTCTAGCAAAAAAGCACTTAAAAATTGCCCAGGAATAGTTCTAAAAATAAACTTATATAAACTTTCACCATACTTTGCTGTGGCAGGATCTGCTTGAGTTCCTACATATTTGTGATGTCCTTTTATATGTTCAATATAGAAGTGTCCATAGTTTACTTGAATTAAATTGAGGATACCTAAGGCACGCAAAAAAAAACTTTTTCTGTGAATAAGTTCATGCGCAACTACAATACCATTGGTGCCTGCATTAATACCTGATGAAATGGCTGCGATTATTATATATACACTAGTAAGATTGTGAATAGCAATGCCATAGATTAAGCTTATAGTTACTGTTAAATGCAAAGCACTTAAGATAATTAATACTATTGTGGGCAATAAATTAGCTTCATTTCCTTCATTTCTATGCGTATTGTCTGATATAAACCACTCTGCAAATGGCAACAAGAGCATTGAATAAAAAATATTAAGCCCTGTTGAAAAACCACCATATAGGTTTCCAAAAACACAGAGCAGTGAAGGGATAGCAGCAAATAAATATCTCGAATTAACCATTCAATTTTATAATAATAAATCCTTATTTGATTCAAATATAAGAATAAATTTATTTGATGATTTTTGAAATAAACTTTTCATCAAAACTTTTTAGAAATTAGTTATTTCTAAAAACAAAACTGATACAACTATACCTCCTTCAAAGCTCTTGTAACTTCCCTTTTACCAGGCGGACCATTTAATCCTTCCACTTTAAATCCAACCGATTTTAATGTTCTTTTAACCTCTCCTTTGGCGCAATAAGTAACTAAAACGCCATTCGGGTTTAATAAGGCGTACATCTTTTCAAATATTTCACTGGTCCACATTTCAGGCTGCACCGCAGGTCCAAATGCATCGAAATAAATTAAATCAAAATTAGTATTTTTGGGCACATAGGTTTGAACGCTATCATTGCTATAAGTGAAAGTAAAATCTTTTTCAAGAAACACCTTTTCATTTGGCTTGCAGGCATGAATTTGTTGAAATACTTGTTCCGCGTTTTCTATTTCAATCAAAGCCGGATAATTCAATTTATCGATTAATTTTTTTTGAATTGGAAATGGCTCTAAGGCGGTATAATCAATGCTTATTACCTCTTTATTATCAATAAAGGCAGCATAGGTAAGTAAACAATTGAGGCCGGTACCTAAACCTATCTCTAAAATTGTAAGATTAGTTTTCTTTAAATAATTAAATCCATGGGCAATATATACAATTTTGCTTTCTTGTATTGCACCCTTTTTTGAATGGTATTGTTCGTTAAGGCCTGGAAGCACAAGTGTACTTGAGCCATCAGCTGTAATTAGATGTGTTGGAGTTAAAGAATGAATGTTTTTAGTCACCATTCAATACTACTTTTTTGCAGCAAGATATTTATATATTTCTAATTGAGCTCTTCTTTTTATGCCATCAGGAGCTGCACGATATGGATTATCTTGTTTCTCATTTAAAATGCGCACTTTAGTACTACCATTCCACTGAATATCGAATATTTTTTTAATTTCATTTTTAAGTGAAACATCATATACTGGGCAGGCTACCTCTGTTCTGTAATCTAAATTTCTGATCATCCAATCGGCCGATGAAATATAAACCAATTCATTTCCATTGTCATAAAAAAGCATACTCCTTGCATGTTCTAAATAAGTATCTACTAAACTAATGGCTTCAATGTTTTGACTCATGCCTTTAACACCAGGCACAAGTGAACAAATTCCACGAATTATCAATTGAATTTTAACGCCTGCATTGCTTGCTGCATAAAGTTTTTTGATTAACTCTTCGTCAGTTAAACTATTAAGTTTTAGCTGAATTAAGGCTGGCTTTTTAGCTTTAGCATTTCTTATTTCGTTTTGAATTAGTTTAAGCAACTTGTTTCTCATGAAAAAGGGTGCCACCAAAAGACTTTTGTATGTGCCAACTTTGTAATTATTTTTAAAAAAATGAAATATCTTTTCGATTTCAGAAGTAATTCTGTTATCGCAGGTAAATAAACTAAAATCGCTATAAACTTTCGCAGTAGATTCATTAAAATTACCAGTGCCTATGTGGGCATAAGTAACTACTTTGCCACCTTCTTTTCTACTAATATAAATAATTTTAGAATGCACTTTTAAGCCCGGAACGCCATAAATTAATGTTGCGCCTTCATCTTGTAATTTGTTTGCCAAATTTAAATTTGCTTGTTCATCAAATCTGGCTTGCAACTCAACTACAGCAGTTACTGCTTTTCCATTTTGCAGCGCATTTACTAAGGCATTAATAATTTTTGAATTACGGGCAGCCCTGTAAAGTGTAATCTTAATAGATGTAACAGCAGGATCAATGGCCGCTTCTCTTAAAAAATCTATAATATGATCGAAGCTTTGATAAGGAAATGTGAGCAGAACATCGCCTTTTTTTAAGACCTCAAACATGCTTTTATTTCCCTTTAATTTCGGGTGTTCTAGCGTTGGAAGCGACACATTTACTAATTCGCTTCCTCCAACCTTTGGAAATTGAATAAAGTCTTTGAAATTATGATATCTTCCTCCAGGCAGTAGCGCTTGATTTTTATCAATTTTCATACTTTTTGTAAGAAAATCAAGCATATCCTTTGGAATTTGACTATCATAAACTAAACGCACTGGTTCGCCAATTTTGCGTTGTTTTAAACTTTTAGAAATTTTTTCAGTAATGCTCTTCGATAAATCACTATCAATATCAAGCTCTGCATCCCTCGTTAATTTGATGGTGTAAGCACCGTAGGTATCATAATTAAATACAAAGAAAATGTCTTCTAAACAATATCTGATAACATCGTCCAATAAGATGATAAAAGTACCTTCTTTTTTATCACTGTGGGGCAATTTTACAAAACGAGGTAAGTCATCAGGCACCTGTATTAATGCATATCTCGAATCTTTGTTTTTTATTTTGTGAGATAATTTTACAGCCAGATAAATGGATTTATCTCGCAAATAAGGTAATTTGTTTGTATGCTGAATCATGATGGGCACCAACAAGGGGCGCACCATTTCTTTGAAATAATTTTTTACAAAAATCCCTTGCTCTTTGCTTAAGGCCTTTTCATCAACAATAAAAATATTTTTCTTTTTTAGTTCCTGAAGGATTTCAATATAAATTCTGTCAAATTCTTTTTGATGGGTAATTACAATTGATTGTATTTTTTGTAAAACTTTTGAAGGGTTTTCTCCAATATAATACCTTGCATTTTTACCCAAGTCAATCATTCTTTTATAAGTACCAACACGTACTCTAAAAAATTCATCAAGGTTATTCGAAAAAATCCCTAAAAATTTGATTCTTTCGATGAGAGGTAAAGTTTTATCAGCAGCTTCCTGCAATACCCTTGCGTTAAAGGAAAGCCAGCTAATATCTCTGTTAATCATCGTTACTTTCATACAGCGAAAAACTATTTTTTGGGAGATTTGTTGATACTTTTAACCAAACCTGCTTTAGCTTTATTTTGTATAACACCAGCATTACTTAAATTATTTCCAATGCGAACATGCTTTTGTTTTGCAGGTGCCAATGTTTTGGTTTTAACTTGAACTTTAGTATTTGTACTTTTTTTTCTAGGTGTTGACTTTTTAACAGGCAACTTGGCCTTACTTTCTAAAACAACAACTTCCTTTTTTGGTGTATTTTTTCCGCTATCAGGAGCACTTAATGCAATTTCCTCTAATTGTTTTTTTAATTTCTTTTGTGTTTTTAAATATTTTTTGGCGAGTTCTTTGCAATGGGTCTTTATGTATTTAGAAAATACCACTGTGGCAGCTGGATCAATTTCGAAGAATATTTTTTCAGTTTGCTTTAACAGCAATTGTTCAATGTCTTTTTTATGATTTTTTTCCATGAGGTTTTAGTTTAAAAATGCAAATATACTGTTATGGCAAGTATTTCCTCATTAATAATAAATTCTTAACATTGGAGTCGATTTTAATAATATAAGATGGGTTTAAATAAATTGGTTTGTTCAATTAAAACATTAACAAGGTTCATGTTGGTTATACTTATTTTTTTAATAACCAATTTAACCACAGTCAATGCGCAAGAACATATAGTGGTTGGCGCAGAAGATATGTCTAATTACCTGCCACTTTTAAAAAATAAACAAATTGCTATTGTTGCAAACCAAACATCATTGGTCAATGGAAAGCATTTATTGGATACCTTGACGCAATTAGGAATCAATGTGAAAAAAGTTTTTTGTCCGGAACACGGTTTTAGAGGTACAGGTAGCGCAGGAGAGAAAATTGCTGATGATGTGGATAGCAAAACCGGCATACCCGTTAAATCTTTATATGGAAATAATAAAAAACCTACCACTAAAGATCTTCAGGACATTGAACTGGTGCTTTTTGATTTGCAGGATGTGGGTGCTCGTTTTTACACCTATATAAGCACCATGCATTATGTAATGCAGGCTTGTGCCGAGCAAAATATTGCTTTTGTGGTGTTAGACAGACCCAATCCTAATGGTTATTATGTTGATGGACCAGTTTTGCAAGACTCATTTGCATCATTTGTGGGCATGCATAAAGTGCCCGTAGTGCATGGTATGACTATAGGAGAATACGCAATGATGATTAATGGTGAAAAATGGTTAGGCAATAACTTACAGTGCAAAATAACTGTAATCAACTGTGTTAACTATACCCATAAAAGCCGATATGTGCTACCTGTAAGTCCATCCCCTAATTTACCAAACCAGCGCGCTGTTTTCCTTTATCCAACTTTGTGCTTTTTTGAAGGCACAGCAATAAGTGTGGGGCGAGGCACCAGCAAGCCTTTTCAGCAATATGGCCATCCATTACTTTTAAATAGCGAAACTTCTTTTGTTCCTAAAAGTATGGTTGGTGCTGCGAATCCTCCTTTTGTAAATGAAGTTTGTTTTGGATTTGATTTAAGCAGTCATAATGATGTAATGGATAGTTTACAGGAAGGCATTCAACTCGATATAATAATTAATGCCTACAATAATTTCCCTAATAAAGAATTGTTTTTTAATTCATTCTTTAAAAAGTTAGCTGGTACTGAATTGCTTCAAGCGCAAATAAAACAAGGATATACATCAAAACAAATTAAATTATCCTGGCAAACTGAACTCGAACATTTTAAACAGCTAAGAAAAAAATATTTGTTGTATGATGATTTCTAATAAGCTGATTTAATCATTATCTAGTATAACTTATCGGACTTTTACATTTGCCTTTATTAGCGAATATTAAACCTCAATATTATTTTCTGTAATCCAACTTTGTAATACTACCAAATACCAGATTCTACTCCATGTAATCATGGGATCATTTTTTAAAAAACGTTGCCATTGATCTTCTAATTCTTTGGCGTTAAAATTTGGATTTTGGCCCAACAATTTTAAATTGCTTTCACATAAACTTCTAAAATCAGATTTAAGCCAATTATTCCAAGGCAATGTAAAACCCATTTTTGGTCTATTCACAATTTCGGGTGGAAGTAAATCGCCCATGGAATCAACCAATAGTTTTTTAGGGGAGGTTGGAATTTTGTATACATCGGGCAAACCAACCACATATTCTACCAATTCATAATCTAAAAAAGGAACCCTTATTTCCAGGGCATGCGCCATACTCATTTGATCTGTATCGCGCAATAAAACGTTTTGCATATAGGTGCTAATTTCAGCAATACCAACAGCTGAAATTAAATTGCCACTTTGTGCCTTAATATTTTTTATAATTTCTGCTACACTATTTTTTGTAGCGCCTTTACTATTCAATATTTTTTCAATTTGATCTTCTAATAATACTTGACGAGATAGGGGATAGGTATGTTTAAAATCTAAAGAATTTAGTGCTAGTAATTCTGCAATTTTAGAAGCAGAAATTCCTGGTCTTAATATTTTGTTAAGCTTTGCAGCTATTGATATTCCTGGAATACCGCTTAACCATTTTAATTTATCCAGTTTTAATGTTCTGTTAAAAATATCATAACCAGCAAATAACTCATCACCACCCAAACCTGATAAGGCCATAGTAATTCCGGCATTCTTAGTGGCTTTGCTAACTACGTAGGTATTAGGTCCATCGCCACTTGGATGATCCATTGAATGTAATGCACCATTCAATTCATTTTTAAAATCATTGGGTGTAAGTTTGATTTCATGGTGTTCCGTATTGAACTTGTTGGCAATAATTCTTGCATATTTTGCTTCACTGAATTTTTCATCTTCAAAAACAACCGAAAAGGTTTTTACTTTAGACGTTGAAACTTTACTCATCATACCCACAACTGCACTGCTGTCGATGCCTCCCGATAAAAAGGCCCCAAATGGTACATCTGCCACCAACCTGCGCTGCACAGCTTTTTCAAATAAATTATTTACTTTGGAGCATACTTCAGCATAAGGGGTATCTGTTTTTTGGGAACCAACAAATTGATTAATATCCCAATATTTTTCTATCTTAATTTCATGTTGATGAGCCACAATATAATGACCAGGCATTAACATAAAAACATCCTTAGCCATGGTGTTTGGAGCATGCACCGTTTGATACCTAAGATAGTCTATTAAGGCTTCATTGTTTAACTTACGTGGAACAATTTCAGATTCTAGTAAAGACCTAATTTCTGATGAAAATGCGAGTACTTGATTTTTGTAACTATAATAGATTGGTTTAATTCCTAATCGATCTCTTGCAATAAAAAGCTCTTTTTTTTCTACATCCCAAATTGCAAAGCCATACATGCCATTAAACTTTTTTAAACACGCTTTCCCCCATCTGCTGTATGCAGCAAGTATCACCTCAGTATCACTTGCGGTGATAAAATGATATGGTTTGTCTTCGCTACCGCGGCTGGCTCTTTCTAGATCAAATCTTAATTCCTTAAAGTTGTATAACTCACCATTGTATACAATACAATAACGTTTGTCGTTGCTCCACATGGGCTGATGGCCAGCACTTGATAAGTCAATGATGGATAATCTTCTTTGACCAACAGCTATATTTGTATCAGCAAAAATTCCTTCATCATCAGGCCCGCGGTGAGCCATTTTAGCATTCATTTTTGATAAAAACAATTTTCCTTTTTCGGGATTTTCAATTCCTAGAATTCCATTAATTCCACACATATTTCAACTTTTTTTCTTGTAAAAATTTTAAACTTAATCGTCATTCAAGGCTTAAATTATTTTAAGCTATATTAGAAATAATTTGTCTGTTATTTGAAATATTACCATTTACATTTTTATCAGCATCCAATAAACAAAACCATGTTCGCACACAAAAATTTATATTCAAAATTATAATTTTAAGGACTTGCCACTTCGGTCAAGGGTGCTATTTCGTTTTCTTTTTTTCCATATTTATTTTTAAAATCAACATAGTTGTAATAATAAATCCACATAAAAAGAGGAAAGCCATTGATGAAATAATTTCCTTGTCGCAGCAAATAGAGGATGATAATAACCAATACGGCACTTCCAATAATCCAGTGTTGAGATTCTGGATGAATTTTACTTCTTACCACATAAAATTTAAATATAAAACCTATGATGAAAATCATCCCAATTAATCCAGTCTCTGATAAGAGCCGCAAAAACATACTGTTGGCATCCGATTTATTAAATTCAATATTTAAAATTCCTGCTTGTTTGGTTAATGAAAATTTTTCAAAAGCAATGGCATGCGAACCCAAACCTGTTCCTGCTAGTGGATTTTGTTTGAAATTTTCTATGGCAATGTGGTAATTATTGTATAGTACAAAACTCGAAGAGTTCACATTATCGCGCGAAAAATCTTCGTCTATCCATAATCCTAAGCCACTATCAACGCGCTTTTTAACCTCTGGTACATTACCATATAAAATTGAACCTAAGGCAAAAAAAATAAATCCAGCACCAATAAAGTTCGAAATTTTGGCATAATTCAATATTATTAAAATTCCTGTAATGAAAAAGCCAATAAAACCAGTGGAGGAGGTGGTGAGCACAGTAGCAATAAGTATCAACAACCCTTTTTGTGTATGTATGAAATAGTTTTTTCTAAAAATGATATTGTAAATAACCACAAAGGCAGCAGGAGCAATCATAATGGCACATTGCGAAGCTTCAGAAAAAATGGAATTCATTCTTATACCTGTGCCCGAATTTAGAACAATACCCCATTTATTTAATAACCAGCTATAATCGTAACCTGGTCTGAATCCAATGGCATAGCTTATCACTTCTACAATACCAATGATAGAAACGATATAGGCTCCTTTCATGTAATAAGCAAATATTTTTTCTGTTTTAAATTCATAGTGCAATAAAACATATTGATAAAAACTTGCCGATAGCAATACACCAATAAATATCTTCAAAAAGCCAGCCCAAGTATTATTACCCGAATAAATCTGAAGTACACCTAATACAAGAGGAATAAACAATAATTTTAAAGGCGTTTTTGGAACACCAAATTGAGCATAAAATCCAGGAAGTAAAATCAAAAATATAATGTAATGCAAATAGCCTTCAAATGGCGCATTGAAAAAGGTAATTGAACTAACAAAAACAGAAATAAAAATTAAAAGTGTAATTCTTGCGCTATTCAACATCTACATTTACTTAATTAATTTGTATTGTTTTTTGCAATGGCAGTCTTAAAAAAATCGACATGCAGTTTTGCTATATAGCTCCATAAAAAGTTTTGTTTTATTTTCTCTACAGAATTTTTTTTCATTTTGCTTAGTTCATCTGCGCTTAAAGTATTGAATTTTGAAATAATTTGATGTAAATTATTGAGTTCATTTAATTCAAGTAAATAGCCATTGTTATTATCCACCAGTAAATTTACAGCCCCTACATTACTTGCAATGATAGCCAAACCACTTGCCATTCCTTCCATAATTACATTGGGCATACCTTCGCTATAGCTTGGGCAAAGCAGCACATCACTATTGCGTGTTATCTTTTTTATTTCTTCTTGATTTTTTATTTCACCATGATAAATTACATTATCTTTTTTAAGTTGTTTATCTTCAGGAATTGGACCTATAAAATGAAATTCACAATTTGTATCATTCACTTGCGCAATGGCACTTGTTAATTCCTGTATTCCTTTTCTCCGCTCATACCTGCCAATAAATAAATACTTTTTTGTAGTACCAACGGTATTAATGTTTTCGTTTAACCACGAATCCTCAATGCCCGTAGGAATGGAAATAATTTTTGATGCCGAAATAGGAATTGACTTTATAACATCATCAATCTTAGATCCATAAGAAAACACATAATCGGCATAATCACATATAAACTTTACCGGACCTCTAAATAGCAGATGTTGTTCAATTTTTAATTTAAACGAAGGCGCAGGTTGAAACATCTCGTATCCATGAAAATTAACTGCCAAAGGAATTTGAATTGTTTTAGCTCTTTTTTCTTGTGCTAATTTCCAACCAGAAAAACCTTTACAATAAATAAAATCAACTTTTTCTCTTTTTTTATAAGCTTCATACACTGCCAAAGAGTATTTATAGGATGATCTTAAATAATGCCCTGGCATTTTATCAGAAACCGGAAATTTTATAACAATGGAATTAATTTTTGAGTTTTCGGCCTCCGTAAATAATTCAAGTTTTTCAATATCATAGCTACTAAGGTTGGTATGATACAAATCCACTTCCACACCTAAACCAACTAGGTATTTACATAAATAATACGAGTGTTTTTGCATTCCTCCAATGACATAAGGAAATATTCCATCTGTGACTAATGCTATACGCATAATTAAAAAGCGAATTAAAAATTGTGGCAAATATAAGGCTCTTGAAGTATCTTCATACAATAAATATAAGTCTTTGCTGTTTTATTGTTAAGCAGTTTTATATTTGCACCTTTATAGCACACATGGATTCTCCTAAAACCAATCTTAATAATTTTAACAATAGCTGGTATAAATCAGGCGCATCAACCCCTGTAATGCTACTCTGGTATTTTACCAATCTCGTGTTTTTTACCTCAAGATGGCTGCCTGCCAGTGCTTTTAAAGTTTTTTTACTGCGTATATTTGGAGCAAAAGTTGGCACTGGTGTAATTATAAAACCAGCAGTGAACATAAAATATCCTTGGCGCCTAAAAATTGGGGATCATGTTTGGATAGGGGAGCAGGTTTGGATTGATAATTTAGAAGATGTTGAAATTGGAAATAATGTGTGCATTTCGCAAGGCGCTATGTTATTATGTGGAAATCATAATTATAAAAAATCGACTTTTGACTTAATGGTTGGTAAAATAATCTTGGAAGAAGGTACCTGGATTGGCGCACAAACGGTTGTTTGTCCAGGTGTTGTTTGTAGAAGTCATGCTATATTATCGGTAGGAAGTGTAGCTACAAGTGAATTAAAAGCTTTCACAATTTATCAAGGAAACCCCGCTTTACCAGTGCGAAATAGAGTAGTTAGTAATTAATAAAAGTATGAAAGTAAGTGTCATAACTGTTACCTATAATAGTGCCGAAACTGTTGAAGATACCATCAAATCAGTGGTCAATCAAGATTATAAGGATATAGAATATATTATTATTGATGGATTATCTAAGGATAATACTCTTGAAATAGTAAGTAAATACAAGGAGCAAATTGCAAAAGTAATAACCGAAAAGGATCATGGAATATATGATGCCATTAGCAAAGGAATTAATAATGCAACAGGCGATATTGTGGTGGCATTAAATTCCGATGATATGTATGCCTCCAACGATGTTATTAGCAAAGTGGTTGAACTTTTTAAAAGCAGTCATGCCGATGCTGTTTATGGCGATTTAAATTATGTTGACCGTTTTGACACCACAAAAGTTGTCAGAAAATGGAAATCCGGGGCCTACAAAAAAGGACATTTCTTAAAAGGCTGGATGCCTCCGCACCCTGCATTTTTTGTAAGAAATTATTGTTATCACAAATACGGTAGTTTTAATTTAAGTCTAAAATCGGCAGCCGATTATGAATTAATGTTAAGGTTCATTCATAAACATCAGATCAAAGTAGCTTATTTGCCTAAATTGCTTGTAAATATGCGTGCAGGAGGGCAAAGCAATGTAAGTTTTAAAAACAGATTCAAAGCCAACCGCGAAGACCGAAAAGCTTGGGAAATTAATGGCCTAAAACCAGGATTTCTAACGCTTTTAAGAAAACCTTTAAGCAAAATAAAGCAGTATTTTCATTAGGTAAAAACGTCTTCTTATAAATACAACCTTTGATATCTTGAACTCTATTCTTAATTAACATTTAAAAATCTTGCAGAATTAAAAAAGACTAAATTCATAAAACTGCTCGAAGTTACTTCAATAATCAGCAATGAACTAAATTTTCGCTTGATTTGTTTTTACTTGAATGGCCTCAGTTTCAGGTATAAATCAAATTTTCGAAAGCAGAAGCAAATCGCAAATCGTAATCCCGGTAGCGATCGGGAGTCAATCGTCAATCGTCAATCGCAAATCGTAATCCCGATAGGGAGTCAATCGTCAATCAAATCTCAATGTCCCGATACTTCGGGACGGGACGTCAATCGTCAATCAAAAATCGTCAAACTGAAATCGTAATTCCGATGGCAATCGGAAGTCAATCGTCAATCGTAAATCGTCAATCAAAAATCGTATCAATGCGCCTCCAGCCAGTTTTTGCCTACACCAACTTCTGCTTCCACAGGAACCTCATGGGGTAAAGGCATCGCTTTTTTCATTTCCTCCAACACCAAAGCTTTCATCATTTCAATTTCTGATTGATGTACCTCAAATACCAATTCATCATGCACCTGCAACAACATTTTTGATTGCACCTTTTCTAACTTCATTCTGTTATGGATTTGTATCATCGCCAATTTTATCATATCTGCTGCGCTGCCTTGTATGGGCATGTTTACCGCATTTCTTTCTGCAAAGCCTCTTACCACTGCATTACCCGAATTAATATCGCGCAACCAACGCTTACGTCCTAAAATTGTTTCTACATAACCATGTTCTTTTGCAAAATTTATTTGCTTGTCCATGTATGATTTAATAGAAGCATATTGTGCAAAATAATTATCAATCAACTGCTTGGCTTCCGTTCTGCTTATCCCAATGTTTTGGGATAAGCCAAAGGCACTTTGCCCATAAATTAATCCAAAATTTACACTCTTAGCCTTGTAGCGCATTTCCTTGGTAACTTCTTCCTCGGCCACACCAAACACTTTGGCAGCAGTGGCTGTATGAATATCTTTTTGTAATTTAAAGGCTTCGCACATGGCCACATCGCCACTCATAGCAGCAACAATGCGTAATTCTATTTGCGAATAATCAGCCGACATTAACACATAATCTTCATTGGGTGCTATAAAGGCTTTTCTTATTTCTCTTCCCAATGCAGTTCTGATTGGAATGTTTTGCAAGTTAGGATTGTTGGAACTTAAGCGGCCCGTTACTGCTATGGCTTGGTTATAGGAGGTATGTACTCTTCCTGTATTAGGATTTACAAGTTGTGGCAAAGCATCTACATAGGTGCTTTTTAATTTAGTGAGTTCTCTAAAGGCTAAAATATCATCTACTATTTTATGTTCATGGGCCATTTTTTGCAACACTTCTTCACCAGTGGCGTATTGTCCTGTCTTTGTTTTTTTAGCTTTCGGATCTAATTTTAAATGGTCAAATAAAATTTCGCCCAACTGTTTTGGAGAAGCCAAATTAAAACGTGCACCGGCTAGCTCGTAAACGCGCTCTTCGCTTTCTCGGGCTTGCTTTTCTAATTCTAAGGAATATTCATTTAAAAAATGCGTGTCTATTTTAATACCTTCAAATTCCATTTGCAGCAACACTTTTACCAGCGGGTTTTCAATATCATTAAAAATATTTTCAACCTGCTTGGCTTTTACCAGAGGTTCAAACACATGTTTTAATTGCAAGGTAATATCAGCATCTTCGGCAGCATAGTCGGTAATTTTATCTAAGGCCACATCACGCATATTGCTTTGATTTTTCCCTTTCTTTCCAATCAATTCTTCAATAGAAACGGGCTGGTAGGATAAATACTTTACACTGAGTAAATCCATACTCCTGCGGCCTTCTGGCTCTATTAAATAATGCGCCAACATGGTATCAAAAATACTTCCCTTTACTTCAATACCATGACGTTTTAAAATCAACAAATCATACTTGATGTTTTGTCCAACCCATTGAATAGGTTCTTTCTCAAATAATGGTTTAAATAATTGCAATTGAGCTTCTGCTTTGGCTCTTTCAGAAGGAAATGGGACATACCAAGCTTCACCTTTTTTTACAGAAAAACTGGCGCCAACAATGTTAGCCATGTTTGCATCTAAGCCAGTAGTTTCGGTATCAAAACATATTTCATTAAAGGTTAACAAGTGATTAAGGAGTTTATTAATTTCTTCTTCGCCCTGCACCATCAGGTATTGATGCTCGGTATTCGAAATATTTTTATCAGCAAACAAAGCGTCATCAGCAGTTTCAGTTTCTTGAATTAGAACAGTTGAAGTTGCAGGCGAATCATCTGCAGCATCTGGTTCAGAAAATAAATCTTTCACTTGATTAACCTTTGGCGCAGGTGGTGCAGTATTTACCACAGTAAATGGCTCACCCAGTATTCTTTTGCCAAGGGATTTAAATTCCAGTTCTGTAAAAATTTCATTCAATAGCTCTTTATTAAATTCAGACACTTTATATTCATCTGCATTAAACTTAACCGGCACATCAAGAATAATAGTGGCTAATTTTTTACTCATAATAGCGGAGTCCTTCCCAGCTCTTATTTTTTCGCCCATACTACCTTTAATAAGGTAAGCATTTTCTAGAACATTTTCTAAAGTGCCATATTCTGCCAGCAATTTGGCTGCCGTTTTTTCGCCCACACCGGGTATTCCAGGAATATTATCAGAAGCATCGCCCATCAAACCTAATATATCAATTACTTGTGAAACATTTTGTATGCCCCATTTGGTGCAAACTTCTTTAGGTCCCATAATTTCGGCCTTATTCCCAAAAGCGGGTGGCTTGTAAATAAATATTTTTTCACTCACCAATTGTCCGTAATCCTTATCAGGTGTAACCATATATACATCAAAACCCTCTTGTTCTGCTTGCTTAGCTAATGCCCCAATAATATCATCGGCTTCATAGCCGTCCAATTCAACCACCGGTATATCAAAACCACGAATTATTTTTTGAATATCGGGAATCGATAAGATTAAATCTTCTGGTGCTGCTTCTCTGTTGGCTTTGTAAGCTTCAAAATCTGTATGTCGCTCTGTGGGTGCATGAGTATCAAATGCTACCGCAATATGGGTAGGTTTTTCTTTATTTAATAGTTCTATTAAGGTATTGGTAAAACCAAACTGAGCATTCGTATTTTTACCCGTAGAGGTTAAACGTGGATTACGGATTAATGCATAATAAGCCCTGTAAATCAAAGCAAGTGCATCAAGTAAAAATAATTTCTTTTCGTTCATAAGTCATATTTAAGATGTACAAAGAAAGCAAAATACTATTAAAGTGTATGGCACAAATTATTTGATCTTTTATTATCTTAAATTCTAATCCCGATTGCCATCGCGACTAAATCCTAAACTCTAAATCTAAAAAAAAATCATCATTCAACTCCGGATTCAACGTTACGTCAGTCTTCTCACTTAATTCGGATATCATCAATTATATTTCGTATCTCGATTGCTAGGGACAGAAATCGTTAATCCTCAATCAAATCCCGATTGCTCGGGACGTAAATCAACATTCATCATTCATCAATCAACAATCATCAATCATCAATCACAGATCCTATATCGTAAATCGTAAATCGTCAATCGTCAATCCCAAATCGCATATCGACAATCGTAAATCGACAATCGTCAATCGTAAATCGTCAATCGTCAATCCCAAATCGTCAATCGTCAATCGTCAATCCCAAATCGTAAATCGCAAATCGCAAATCGACAATCGTAAATCGTCAATCGACAATCGTATATCGTCAATCGTATATCGTCAATCCAAAATCGTAAATCGTCAATCGTAAATCGTCAATCCCAAATCGTTAATAGAAAGTTGTGTGTAAAAAAATAAATCTTTAAAATTTCTATTTGATAAATAATATTATTTTTGGCCACATTAAATTTACAAACAATATATCATGACTAAAATTTCAAGCAAAACATTATTTGTAATTGTTGCAATTGTAATTGTAGCCTTAAGCAGGTTAATGCCACACATTCCTAATTTTACGCCAATTGCTTCAATGGCTTTATTTGCAGGTGCTTTTTTATCAAACAAAAAATCGGCCTATCTGTTAACCTTTGCTGCTTTACTTTTTAGCGATATATTAGTAAATACACTATTATACAACGATTATAACTTTACAAATTACCTTGCTCAGCCTTATGTATGGGCGGTTTACTTTTCCTTTGGTTTAACTGTGTTCATGGGAACATCAATTCAAAACAACATTAGTGTAAAAAATGTAGCCTTTTTTTCAGTAAGTTCTTCCTTATTGTTTTGGTTAATCACCAATTTTGCGTGTTGGCCTAATAATCCACTTTATGCGCAAGACTTTAATGGTTTATTGAATTGCTACATCGCTGCAATCCCTTTCTTAGGTAATGTTGTGGGCGATTTATTTTACAATACCTTACTTTTTGGAAGTTTATTTCTGATTTCAAAAAGAATTCCTGCATTAGTAAAAGCATAGCAAAAACATCTTTTTATAGAAGCAACCACAGTGTGGCTTTTTTTGTATACTGATGTTTTTATGAAGCTAAGTGTAAATA
>JBILPB010000223.1:0-3906 GCA_044374175.1 Bacteroidia bacterium
GCGAAATCAATCTCTGAATTACTCATTTTAATGTCGGATAGAGTTTTCATGAAATAATCTATAAAAACATCCAGATTTGAATTAGGCTTAGCTTCTACAATCATTCTTATTTTATACATTTCATTGTATGACAATTTTTCTGTATTGTCCCAATAATTTGCATAATCCCCTTCACTTAATCTTGATTGCAAATCAACTCTTAAATCTGATTTTTTAGGAGGTATTAATTCAATCTTATAATCAATAGATTTACTTAATATTTTCGAACTATTTTTGATTAAATCTCTAATTACCTTTTCTTCTGCGGAAGCTTGCAATTTTGATAATTTCAAATTTAAACCAAACAATCCTCCTTCTATAGTTGCCGAATATCCTTTATTTTCAATTATTTTTTGCATTTTTGTGACAGAAACAACAGCTTTTAAAGTAATTGTATAATTAGAATCTGGCATTAGAGTTGATGACAAAATATTAAATTCAACAACAGAGCCTTGAGATAAAGATGTTATATTCTCACTAACAAAGGTATCATTATTAATTACTGTAGAAGAAGAAATAAATGCACCAAATGCCTGTTCAATTGCAGAACGCAATGCAACTTGTTTTGCTTCATCTTGTGTTTTTCCTTGTCCACTAACTACAAGGGTTACAGTTTTGTCAGCATCTTGTGCATTAGCAGTTATTGCAAATGCTAAAGTTATGAGTAATAGGATTCTTTTCATTTTATTTCTTTTTAGGTTTTTTAGTTTTAGGTATACAAGTATGATAAGATACTTTTATAGGTTTAATGGTTTCTCTTGCAAATATTTTTGCTTGCTTAGGCTTTTCAAAAGGACCAATCCAAACTCCATTTTTACCTGCTTTTATTGAACTTCTTCCATTCCCTGAACCCCAAGCGCAAAAACCACAAGTGTGAATATGAACCTTTACTTCTTTATTTTTTTTGGTAGGGTCATTGTAGTAAATAAAATAGCCCCTTTTTTTAATCAAAATTTCATCTTGTATCACGGCCACATTCAATGCCTTGTCTATTTTAATTAATTGCTTTTTAGTCATTATTTATTTCCAATAAATGTTATTATAAGTTACCGTTTTAAGTTGGTTTCGGGCTTGCTCCACTGCTATCTCCCTGTATGAGTTTACCCGCATTTTATCTAATTCATAATTTCTAGTTGATTGATTCTCCCTATAAGTATCTTCCCGTTTTGCTTTTTCCTCTGTTATTCTTACTAGTTCCTTTTGACTTGCAATTTTATCTGTATATTGTTTCATTTTAAACTGCCATCTTGCTTTTTCATCAGCTTTTAATTTGCTATCGATTGATTGTATAAAAGCCGCTATATCTGTTTGGCAAGCTGCCATAGGGTTTATACTGTTCAATATAATACCCACTTTTTCAGCACCAGTGGGAGTTTGCTCAGCTGTCCAAGTTATTTTAGCTTTTTTAAACTTCAACGTACAATCTGCATCTATTTTTTGCTGATATACTGAAGCTAAAGCATCTAGACACTTGAAATAACAATCCTCACATACATTGGGTACAAGTGATAATTGGTAAATGGCCTCATCATATTTTTCTTGCTTTACCAATGTTTGGGCGTCTTTAATAATAAAATCACAGTTTGTGCTGTAATAATGAATGATTTTTGTTTTGCCTTCATCTAAAAAAGTTACAAGGTCTTTGTTTTTAGGATTAATATTTTTTAACGCATCAATAAAGGCCTTATTTTCATTAGTCCCTACCCCTTTTAAACTTAAACTGGTCGTCGAAAAAATTGTATTACTTAAAGCATCGCCAATAAATAGAGTGACCTCTAGATTTTGTGAAATCATCTGAGGAGGCCCTGCAATAATGTCTTTAGTACCCACATTTACGTCTGCTGTGATAATAAAACGTGGGTTTGCTTGACTGCCACCCATACCATTATTACTAGTTATTTGATTTAGCTTGGTTATGAGCAAGTTTTTTGTCTCTGATGGTATTGCTATTTTATCAGACAAATAGGTATTTAATACAATTCTGCCAAAGTCATCTAATTTGGCTTGTGCGTTGCTGTTGATGGCAACAATTGTTAAAATAAGTACTGTAATTATATTTTTCATATTTAATTATTTTTCACCCAAAACAAGAATTGCCTCACCTAGTCCACGGGTCATAAGTTTAACTTCAAAATTAAAAGGTGACGCTTTGAAATATTTTTGTAAGCCTTTTGTAAATTGCCGTGCATCTAACGCATTGTTATTGGCGTCATACAATGGTATTCTTACTTGATCACAACGTATTACGTTTTCAGTTGCATCAGCCATACTGAATTTGCCGTTTACAGTGTTTTTTTGGAGCCATTCATTTACATAATCTGTAATTTCTTTACCATTAATTTCCGTTTCCATGTTTTTATCCCAACTGTTCCATTTTTTCACTTTCAACAGAATTTCTCTGCCATTAGTAAACATATCATCAAAATGCAACTGCAGTTGAAGTACAAAAGGGTCAATGTTAGCTAAAATTGCATTTTGTAGTAGCACTGGTACAATATCCGTATTATTTGGTGTGCTATTTCCTGTAGAAGATGCAATACGCTTGCTTGTATATGCATCAAATGCTTCCAATACAAACGATACCACATTACCATTATCCGTTTTTGTCACTTTCCACCAAATTTGTATAATAATATCTGCCTTGGCTTTATTCTTCAATTTATCTAAGGGGCTTTCTGAAATAGAAGAACCACTTGCAGTGCTGGTTGTCATATTGTCTTCAGCATTTCGTGTTTCAATGGCTTTTAATTCCTGTTCGGCATCTTTTAATGGGAAAACTCTGTCTATCATTAATGACCCTATTTTGGAAATCACCTGTCCCAATTCAGTATCTTCCTGAAATGCCCACTTGTAATTAGGTATTTTTTGCTTACTGCCTTGATTGTCAAACTCTGTCATAAAGTAACGTTGCTCGCACCAGTTGTCACTAGGCAAAATCATGAGCGTAGGTTTTTTTGCTTGACCGAAGAGTGTATTCGACGTAGTAAAAAGACCAAGAGTAATAATTAATAGTGCTATTTTTTTCATTTTAAAAACCATTGTTTAGTGCTTTGATTATTTTTTGTTCTTCCAAGTATTTGCGTAATTGATTTTTGGATATAGACACTTGATATACTTTCCATTTTTTTTGTCCTATGCTCCCCGGCATTGTCGTAAGTATTGCAGAGCTTCTTGTAAACATCGACCATTTTCCTTTTTTAGCAAAAAAGCTCTTCTCTATATTTCTCAATTGTTCTTTATTATCACTATTATTTAAAATAGGCGGCTGTGTAGAGCAGCCATTGCTTCCAGATATGCCAGAATATAATACAGCATGAATAGCATCTTTGCGAGCTTGCTCAGATTTGTATTTCGCTCCTTTTCTTGTGTCCCATATTTTAATAGCAACATAGCCGTCAGTTTCAAGGCTTACACATTCAGTTTGGTAATTTCTATTCTTGGCTGTGAACGATAGCAGCATTATGCTGAAAGTTACTATCAGTATAGTGCACCAAATATTTAATTTGTGATTGCCATTTACATACATTTTTTAGAGGATTTAATTTGATGATATTTCTTGTAAATGTATAAAAGAATTATAATCTATTTGCATAAAGGAAGCAACATTCTTAATACAGTAAAGTTAATTAATCACATTGTTTTATAGGCTTTATGTCATATTTGGTATAATGTTAGCAAGAGAGTCTTGTCTGTTGTGATATTGAAGGAATCCACTTGTTTCTTAAAATCACATTTTACAGCACCAATGTATTTAAAAATATCTTAGATGTAAATGATTGTATAGAAAACAAAAATTTCCACTTAGTGCTTTATTGTATAGCATATACAATACACTAAGTGGAAATATTCAACAGAACATTATTTTTC
>JBILPB010000224.1:0-3896 GCA_044374175.1 Bacteroidia bacterium
CCGGATAGTGAAATTGCATTTAATAATCTGCCTTTTTTGCCACCTAATAAAGATAAAATTGAAACTGTAAAAGTTTTAAGGCAACTAGTAAAATCTTCAGTTGCATTGGCAGAATTAAAAGGAATAGTTCACATTTTACCAAATCCGGAAATTTTGCTTAATGCAGTTATTTTGAAAGAAGCTAGAGCTAGTTCGGAAATAGAAAATGTAATAACAACACAAGACAAATTATACCAAGCCCTTTCTGCTAAAGGTATTCAAATAGATACAGCCACAAAGGAGGTTTTGCGATACCGCGAGGCAATGCTTTACGGAGTGAACTTTATAAAGAAGAAGTCATTTCTAACAACAAATGCAATTATTGAAATTCAAAAAATACTTGAAGAAAATAATGCAGGAATAAGAAAATTGCCAGGTACTGCTCTTCGAAATGCATCTACAGGAAAAGTGATTTATACACCTCCTGACAATTTGGATGCTATAAATAGACTATTGAGAAACTACGAGCAATACATAAATGAGGAAGATGATGTCCCACACTTAATAAAAATGGCTGTTCAACATTATCAATTTGAAAGCATCCATCCTTTTTATGATGGCAACGGGCGTACTGGAAGGATAATAAATATTTTGTACTTAATTATGTGTGGACTGCATGAAAACCCTGTGTTATTTTTAAGCGGTTATATAATAGATAACAAATCTGATTATTATAAATTGTTACAAGAAGTTAGAACAAAACAAAATTGGGAAACTTGGATTTTATTTATTTTGAAAGGGATAGAATCTACCGCAAATGAAACAATTTTTCAGGTTAACAGAATAAACAAATTGTTTGATCAAACAAAAGGAGCGGTGCAAAAAAAGATTCCTAAAATTTATAGTAAAGAATTGATTGAAATTTTGTTTGAGCAACCTTATTGTAAAAGCGAATATTTAGAAAATCGATTAGGTATTTCGCGAATTACAGCATCAAAATATCTTAAAGAGCTGGAAAGAATTGAAGTTTTAAAATCCAAAAAGGTTTGGAAAGAAACACTTTATATAAATACGGAATTATTTAACCTCCTGAAAAAATAAACTCAAAAGTTCGAATCCCTCAGAGATACTAGGGTAAAAACCTTGATTTTCAAAAAAAGTTCGAACTCTAATTTATAAAAACAGAATCTTCCGAAACGCCAGTATTTAAAATAGTTTCAGAAGAAATAAAAAAAGGGACAAAACAAAAATATTGCTTTGTCCCTTTGGGTGGAGCCGGAGGGATTCGAACCCTCGTCCAAACAAGGAATTAATAAGCTTTCTACAAAGTTTAGAACATAATTAATTTTCGATTTAAGTCAGGCTCATATTCATACCAAACTTAAACTTAGATGCTAATATTGTTTTAGATAACATCATCACTAAAACAAGTTGCTAATTTATGATGCAAACATCTCGTCGCTAAGCAACAGTGCTACAAGGTTTGCAAAGGTTGGTTAGTCTTGGACTAAGCAGCCATAGCGTAAGAATTCTCTTCGCCGAATAAAAATTTGAGAGTTGATTTTAAGGTGCCATATCCACAACGCACCACCTGCTTACTTATCAACCGCGCTCGCTGTCAAAACCGGTCGGCCCCATGATGTTAAAGAACTAATTTTACAAAACAAAGATACATACTATTTTCTTCTTTATAAACATAATTCTCTCTAACTTTTGTTAAAGAGATTAGATGAATTCTATCATTTTTCAGATTGATGTTGGTCATTTTTAAGCTAATGTGTTGAATGCAACTTTGTATTTGTAAATATTAAACTAGCTATGAAATCATTTTTAAAGAACACACTAAAGAAACTAATATTAGGAGTAATTATTTCCTTTATTTCACATTACAATATAATGGCTCAAAGCCCATGTATGCCTACGGTGCCATCCTATACTGTTAATCTTACAGGTCAACCAGCTGGAATTTGGTCTTCACCAAATATATCTCGTAATGATCAATGTTGCTCAGCAAGTTCGCCAGATCAATGTGTATATTTTAATTTAACACTTGATCCTAATTCTGCAGGAATTCAAATTGATATGATAGGTGCAGACCCTGCTGGTTCATTATTTTATGATATTGGTTGCACAGGAAATTATCCAGGTGGACAAATAAAATGTATTTCCGGGGTTGGGCCTCATCAAATTACATTTTGTAAACCGGGAGGTAATAAGAACGTGTATAAAATAACTTCTATCTCAAAACCTTTATTTCCAAAAGATGATACCGTGCGCATTGGTTGTAAAACACAATTAATTTCATATGGAGTTGTTAATAGTTCAGTTGTTTGGCAATCTATTTACCCAGGTACTCCTGGTCAATATAATAGCTATTTAAATGCAACTAATATTGCTAGCCCAACCTATAGTCCTTCAAGTGGCGCACCAGCCTATGTAGATTATAAAGTTTGCGGATTTCCTCAAGCCTCAACTTGTGGATTTAGTGTTACAGTTTGTGACACTGTTCGTATTTATAATTATCCTGCCTTATCAGGAATTGTAACACCAAATCCTGCTGCGTTTTGTAACATTGGCCCGGGAAGTGGTGTAACCTTAACTGCAACTGGAGTTGGGGGTTTACCTGCCTATACTTACAATTGGTTAACAAGTTCAAACGTATTTTTAGGAACAGGCTCAACTTATTTTGCTTCAGTGGCAGGTTCCTACAAAGTTGAAGTAAAAGATAAATTATATGATCCGGTAAATTGCCCATCAGCTATTCAATCGCCAATAACTGTTTCTTCAGGAACCACGCCTATTGTGGATGCTTGTCCAAATCAAAAAATTTGTGCCTCAGCTCCAATTGCATCAATAAGTGGAACTGTACAGTATGCTTCAGGTATTTGGTCGGGTGGGTTAGGCTCATACAATCCTGGTAATACGTATCTAAATACAAATTATACGCCCACGCCCGCTGAAATTTCAGCAGGTTTTGTAAAATTATATCTAACTAGTACCAGTGTTGGAGGAGGATGTATAAATAAAAAAGATTCAACTGTTATTTATTTTTCTTCCCCATTAAGTGTGAGTGTTTCGGCAGGAACATTAACGTGTAACAATAGCACAACTACAATTCAAGCAACAGCATCAGGTGGTACCTTGCCTTACCATTATCAATGGAATACAGGATCTATAATAAATACAACTACTGGCGGACAAGGAAATTATTCAGTTATAGTAACAGATTCTTTAGGCTGTTCTTCAGCTAATATTAGCACTAACATTATAGCTCCTACTCCATTAAACATATCATTTAATGCTACAAATGTGAGTGTAAATGGTGGAAATGATGGTTCAGTATCTGTTTCGGTTTCAGGTGGATCGTCTGCATACACAGTAACATGGACACCAACAGGCCAAAATACTTTTTCCATTACAAATTTAGTTTATGGTATTTATACGGCAACAATTACAGACGCAAATGGATGTTTAATATCTGGGAGCACAGTAGTAAACGAACCATCTTGTTTAGGATTAACAGCTATTGGCAGTTCAACAAATGTATTGTGTAATGGCGCTGCCACTGGAACTGCTTCTGTAAGTGTTACAGGTGGAACTCCAGCATACACATATACATGGAACACGATTCCTGTGCAAAATACTAGCATTGCTACAAATTTAAATGCAGGAGTTTATACTGCTTTAGTTAGAGATGGAAATGGTTGTTTTCAAACAGCAAATATTACAATTTTAGAACCCACGCAACTAACAAATGTTATGACATATAGTAATGTAACAACTATTGGTGGATCAAATGGAATTGCCATTGCAAATACATTTGGCGGAACATCTCCTTATACTTATTTATGGGAGAACTCATCTATCAATGGTTCTATAACTAATTTGCCCATTGGAACCTATAGTGTTGTTGTAAC
>JBILPB010000084.1:0-14475 GCA_044374175.1 Bacteroidia bacterium
TATCGACAGAGGAGTCGAATTTTGTGGTTGTAATTTCCTTTACCAATTTGCTAGCATCAGGAAGAGAATAAGCCTTATTACTATCAACAAGGCCAAGAACTTTTTTTCTGTTTTTGGTTATTTTGCTCATTATTATAATTTTCGATGTTCAAACGCCTTTCCATAGTGGTAAGGCTCCACCTGTTAATACTCTTTTGAATTACTTCGCCAAAGGAGATTCGCCTGTTACGGTTAAACCCATACTGCGTGCAGTACCAGCAACCATGCTCATTGCGCTCTCAATTGTAAAGCAATTTAAATCAGGCATTTTATCTTCAGCGATAGTTTTTACCTGATCCCAAGAAACTGTTCCAACTTTTTTACGATTAGACTCAGCACTTCCTGATTTTATTTTTGCTAACTCCATTAACTGTGCTGCTGCAGGAGGTGTTTTAATGATAAAATCGAATGATTTATCAGAATAAACGGTGATTAAAACCGGTAATATTTTTCCTGGGCGATCTTGGGTTCTTGCATTAAATTGCTTACAGAACTCCATAATGTTAACACCTTTAGAACCTAAAGCTGGTCCAATTGGAGGTGAAGGATTTGCTGCCCCTCCTTTAACTTGTAGTTTCACATAACCTGTGATTTCTCTTGCCATTGCTTGTTTTACTAAATATTGTTTTTACTCTTTTTCTACTTGCATATAACTCAATTCCAAAGGTGTTTTTCTACCGAAAATTTTCACCATTACTTTGAGTTTTTTCTTTTCTTCATTAATCTCTTCAATAATTCCACTAAAGTTATTGAATGGTCCGTCAATCACCTTAACAGGTTCACCAACTTTATAGGATACACTTAATTCAGCATCACTTTCTGCCAACTCATCAACTTTTCCTAAGATGCGGTTAACTTCTGCCATTCTAAGAGGCACAGCTTCACCAGTTTTATCTCCAAGAAATCCAATTACACCTGTAATGTTCTTTATCGTATGTGCTATTTCACCAACTAGAGCAGCCTCAACAAGAATGTAACCAGGGAAAAAACTTCTTTCCTTACTTATTTTTTTACCGTTTTTAATTTGATAAATTTTTTCAGTAGGTATCAAAACTTGAGATACGTAATCATTCATTCCTAAACGACCAATCTCTAGTTCGATATATTGTTTTACTTTTTTCTCCTTACCACTAATGGCTCGAACAACATACCACTTTTTTACTATGTCATTAGTTGCTGCAGTCATTCTTAGTTTGCTAACTTGTAAAGATTTTCCATAATAAATCTAAAGCTCGAGTCCATTCCTAAAACTATCATAGCAATAATTAAAGAGGCAACCATGACAATGATAGCGCTACTCTGTAATTCAGGCCAAGTTGGCCAAGATACTTTATGAAAAAGCTCTTCGTATGATTCTTCGATATATAACTTTAATTTATTCATATTCTTCTTTTATTAAATTGATACTTGTATGCAAGATTCAACTTGTTTTACTTTGCACGGGCGGAGAGTCCCGAAGACACGGGACGAACTCCCTTGTACTTCTTTTCTTTCCTTCCGGTAATCTTTTTTTGCACGGGCGGAGAGATTCGAACTCCCATCAAAAGTTTTGGAGACTTCTATTCTACCCTTGAACTACGCCCGTATTAATTTCTTAATAGTGGTAGGGATAAGGGCAGTAAAAGGCGGGTTGAAAACAACCCACCTTTAGAGTATCCTTTACCAACATTAATTACTTAATGATTTCGATAACCTGACCAGCACCAACAGTACGGCCACCTTCACGAATTGCAAAACGTAAACCTTTATCCATAGCAACAGGAACAATTAGCTTTACAGTAATTGTAACATTATCACCAGGCATAACCATTTCGCGACCTTCTGGTAAATCAATTTCTCCGGTTACGTCAGTTGTACGCAAGTAAAACTGAGGACGGTATTTATTATGGAATGGAGTATGACGTCCACCTTCTTCTTTTTTCAATACATAGATTTCAGCTTTGAAATCGGTATGAGGAGTGATTGAACCCGGCTTAGCGATAACCATACCTCTACGGATTTTATCTTTATCTATACCACGTAATAACAAACCTACGTTATCACCAGCTTCTCCTTTGTCAAGTAACTTACGGAACATTTCAACTCCTGTAACCACCGACTTCATTTTTTCTTCTTGCATACCAAGAATTTCAACTTCATCACCAGAGTTGATGATACCAGTTTCGATTCTACCTGTTGCAACCGTTCCACGACCTGTAATTGAGAATACATCCTCAACTGGCATTAGGAAAGGCTTATCAACTTCACGTGGAGGAATTGGAATAAATGAATCAACCGCTGCCATCAATTCATTGATTTTAGGCACCCAGTTTGCATCTTTATTTAAACCACCCAAAGCAGAACCACGGATGATTGGTGTGTTATCGCCATCAAATTGATAGAAAGATAAAAGTTCACGGATTTCCATTTCAACAAGGTCTAACAATTCAGGATCGTCAACCATGTCAACTTTGTTCATAAACACTACAATTTTTGGAACACCTACCTGGCGAGCCAAAAGGATATGTTCACGTGTTTGAGGCATTGGACCATCTGTAGCAGCAACAACAAGAATTGCACCATCCATTTGCGCAGCACCAGTAACCATGTTCTTTACGTAATCCGCGTGACCTGGACAGTCAACGTGAGCGTAATGACGGTTTGCTGTTGAATACTCAACATGAGAAGTATTGATTGTGATACCTCTTTCTTTCTCTTCAGGAGCATTGTCGATTGAAGAAAAGTCTCTGATTTCGGCTAATCCTTGATCTGCTAATACAGATGTGATAGCTGCTGTCAAGGTAGTTTTACCATGATCAACGTGACCAATAGTACCGATGTTTACGTGCGGTTTGGAGCGGTCGAATTTTTCTTTTGCCATTGCAATTATAAATTTAAGTTGTGTTTATTTATTTAGTTAATGAGAAATCTCAATTAATTTTTTTGTTTTACTGTTTGTATTAGAAGTTTTGTCAAGACTATGAGCCGTTGGAGGGAATTGAACCCTCGACCTCTTCCTTACCAAGGAAGTGCTCTGCCACTGAGCTACAACGGCCGGTAAGAAATTAGCCGCAACTTCTAAAAAAAATGGAGCGGAAGACCGGGCTCGAACCGGCCACCCTCAGCTTGGAAGGCTGACGCTCTACCAAATGAGCTACTTCCGCCAATATTTTTATTGTCAACTCTATTTCGAGAGTTGATTTAATGATTTTTAATTTGACCAATATCTGTGGGGAGTGATGGATTCGAACCATCGAAGTCGAAACAACAGATTTACAGTCTGTCCCATTTGGCCACTCTGGTAACTCCCCTCACTAATTTTACAAATTAGAAATTTTTTCAAAGAACGTTAAAGAGCCGATGGAGGGATTCGAACCCCCGACCAGCTGATTACAAATCAGCTGCTCTGGCCAACTGAGCTACATCGGCTTGATGTTTCCTTAGTGTATCAAGGCCTACCTATGAAAACAAAAGCAGCCCTTTTCAAAAAAGGACTGCAAATGTATAAATCAATTTTTTAATTTCAAAACTTATTTTAGTTTTTTTCTCTAAAAATAAGCCTTTTGCAAAAAAAACTATATCCCTTTGACTTTTTCTTTGTGTTTTTTTAGTTGTTTTGTTAAGGCATCAATTGATGTGTCGACCGCTTCCTCAAAGGTGTGGCAGTTTCTTTTAGCAAATAAATCTTGACCCGAAACATGCAATTTTATTTCTGCCACTTTATTTTCTGCAGAATCCGCTTTTTCTAACTTTAGAAACACTGTTCCCTCGATAATTCCATCGTGAAAGTGATTTAACTTGTCAACTCTTTCTTGAATAAATGATAATAATTTCTTGTCTGCATCGAAGTGAATCGATTGAATTTGCACGTTCATAGCTTGTTTCCTCCAATTTTTTAATGAATAAAATTTGTTTGTATTTCGCTCTTAAAACTGACTTATCTTTGATAATATTTCCAAATTTAAGATTTAATAAGGTATCAAACAACAAATTTGGTTAATAATTTTTTAAAAATAATTTAATGAACACAAAAATTACTCATAATTAATGGATTATGAATTTATCAACATTTTGAAAATTTTATAATTGCTTCTGTTATTTCACATATATTTGCATTTAGACCAAAATTGCCATGAGAAAACCTGAATTAAACGAACATCCTCCTTATTATACCTACTATATTAACTTAGTAAACACAGAGCATGGTATAAAAGCACTCGAGAATCAAATAATAGAAATGCAACAATTCATTGGCTCTGTGCCTGTTGAAATGGAAGAGTATCGTTATGCAGATGGGAAATGGACTGTGAAAGAAGTTTTAGGTCATATTTGTGATGTTGAGAGAATACTGGGTTACAGAGCGCTGTGTATTGCAAGAGGTGAGCAAATTGAATTACCAGGCTTTGACGAGGATCAATATGTTGAAAATGGATACTTCAACAAGAGAAGTTTATATGATCTGGCGCACGAATTTAGCATTGTAAGAGAGTCTAATATTGCTTTGTTTAAAAGCTTTGAGCCCTCCATTTTTGACATAATGGGGACAGCTAACAATAATAAAATGAGTGTACGTGCTATTTTATTTATGATTGCAGGTCATGAAAAGCATCATATTAACGTTATAAAGGAGCGGTATTTGAAAGGTGGATTCAATTAATAAATGCAACTTTTTGTCCGTTATTATTAATTGAATCCAAGAAATTAAACAATTAATGTGAAAAGTTTTACCAGGTAGTTACTTTGGTAAATCAACTTTGCATTTCGTAAGAAGATAAAATCAAAAGTATATTTTATCCTAAAGGCATTGAAAGGTTGGCGGGGACACCAACCTTTGACTAATCTGGGTCATCTTGAGACATCGTTATTCTTCCGTGTCAAACAGTTACTACTGTATTGATATTCAAAATGCCGAGCCATTCCTTCAATCCAGAACATTCGCTGACCTCATATATTATTAAAAAAATTCGCACCAACGATCCCTAAAGCTAAATTTGGGTTGAGGGCTGAAACAAAAAAGAGCCTATTGAAAGACTCAACAAGCTCTTTTTTACAAATGTCTTAAGTATTAATTTCTTCTGTCGCCAAATAAACGAAGCAACATTAAAAACAGATTAATAAAGTCTAGATAAAGTGTTAGTGCTCCTAAAATAGATAGCTTTTTGGTATTCTCCTCACCATAGGTGGTACCTTCACCAATCATTTTTAGTTTTTGCACATCGTAAGCGGTTAAGCCAGTAAACACTGCTACACCGACATAGCTAATAATATAATGTAACATACTGCTTTGCATAAACATATTCACGATAGTTGCAATGATTATTCCTACCAAGCCCATCATCATAATTTTACCAAAGGATGTAAGATCTGTTTTTGTGGTATATCCTACAACAGCCATCGTACCAAACATACCTGCAGTAATTGCAAAGGTTAAAAACACCGAACTTAATGTATATGCCAATAAAATAAAGCTCATACTAATACCTACCAATGCAGCATAAGTAATAAAAAGTATGATTAATGTGGCATATGATAAACGATTAAATGCAAATGACATTAACAATACAAATCCCAGAGGAGCGAGCATGACAACCCATCCAAGCATTGACATTTTACCTTCTTCTGTAACCAACATTCTTAACAAAGTTAAATCACTTGCAAACCACCATGCGGCAACCGAAGTAACGATTAACGCCAAAAACATCCATGAAAAGACGTTGGACATAAATGATTTAACATTACTGCTTGTTTGTGTGTAGGTTCCGCTTCCAGAAAGATTAAACTGATTATTTTCCATAGTTATTATTTTGATTTATTAGTGCAAATGTAATTATTTAAAAATATTAGTTGTGCAATGTTCTCCTCGTTTAACAATAAATATACCAATTTTACTTATATGACAAAGTTGCATTAAATAATTTTTACTGGTTGCCTAGTGCCATTTTGTAAGTGTTTAAAACTCGCTCTCTGGCAAACTTGTGATCAATGATTGGCTTGATATAATTTAATTCATCATACTCAGGAATCCAATGTTTAATATATTTTAATTGTGGGTCGAATTTTTTAGTTTGCTCGTACGGATTAAATACTCTAAAATAAGGAGCCGCATCGCACCCGCTGCTTGCGCTCCATTGCCAACCACCATTGTTACTACTCAGTTCAAAATCAAGTAATTTTTTAGCAAAGTAAGCTTCGCCCCAACGCCAATCAATAAGTAAATGTTTGGTTAAAAAACTGGCGGTAATCATGCGCACTCTATTATGCATAAAACCTGTTTCGTTTAATTCTCTCATGCCAGCATCAACAATAGGATAGCCTGTTTTCCCTTGACACCAAAGATTAAAATGTTGTTCGTTATTAGACCAAGGAATATGATTGTATTTGGGTTTAAACGCCCCCTTTAACACATGTGGAAAGTGATATAAAATCATCATGTAAAATTCTCGCCAAATGAGTTCGTTGAGCCAGGTTTCATTGAGTGCTTGTGCTTTAAGAACCAATTCGCGAATACTTATTGTACCAAATCTTAAATGTACACTTAATTTACTTGTACCGCTTTTGGAAGGAATATCGCGTTGTTCTTTATATTTTATAACTATATTTTCATTTAAATCAGCTTTTGGGAACTTTATAGTAGTTGCTTTAAAGCCTATTTCATTGAGCGTAGGTATAGAAAAAGGATGCGTTTTAATAAAATGATTAAAATATATTTCTGTGGGGTAGGGTTTGGTATAAAATGAATTTAGTTTGCTTTTCCACTTACGCATGTATGGTGTAAAGACTGTGTATGGCTTTTGATCATCTTTAACCACTTCTTCTTTTTCGAAAATTACTTGGTCTTTAAACGTATGAAAACTTGCTCCCACAGTAGCAAGAAAATCTGCAATTTCTTTATCTCTTTTGATGGCATAAGGTTCGTAATCATGGTTGGTGTAAACCTTTGTTATTTTATACTTCTTTGATATGTTTTTGAAAACCTCTAAAGGACTGCCTATTATTACTAAAATTGAACTATTGAAAGAGATCAATTGCTGTTGAAGTTTTTCAATATGTTGATGGATAAAATCTACCCGGGCATCTGCTTTATCTTCGAGCTGTTTTAATATGTCAGTATCAAAAATAAAAATAGGCAAAACGCTTTCATTTTCTTTAAGGGCATGGTATAAGCCTGCGTTATCGTTTAGCCGCAAATCTCTTCTAAACCAGAATATGGCGGTGGGTTTTTCTATCATTACTTTAAATGGTTTAATTATGATGCAACCATGAAACACAACTTTTGGGTTAAAGTTTAAACCTTCAGCGCTTGTATTATTTATTTTAGTTTAAAGAAAAAACTTCTCCTTCTTTAGCTAAGTAAGTTTCTTTAAACCCTTGTCGAGCTTCATTTAGCAGAGGTTCTAAGTCGTTATAGCGAGCAGAAAAGTGCCCAATCAGTAATTTTTGCACACCACATTTTTCAGCCACTTCAGATGCTTGTTTTGCTGTGGTATGAAAAGTTTCATTGGCACGCTTAAGCATTTCATGCAAAAATGTAGCTTCGTGGTATAATATTTTTATTCCCTCTAATTGAGGAAAAATTCTTTCATCATATTTTGTATCAGAACAATAAGCGTAAGACTCTGGAGCCTTTGGAGGATAAGTAAGTTCTTTATAAGAAATTTGTTGGCCATTTTCAGTAATATAGTCATTCCCTTTTTTTATATTGGGGATATCTTGCGGTAAGATTTTATATGCTTCTATTTTATCTTTTCTAATAGAAAGTAAGGCGGGTTTTTCTCTAAAAATAAAGCCACAACAAGGAATTCTGTGATTTAGAGTTACCGTTTCTACTGTTAGTTTATCATCATCATAAATTACTTCACTTGTTTTACTGTCAAAAAAGTGATATATAATTTGATATCTCAGGTAAGTTTCGCTGTGTTTGAACTGAATTTCTAAAATTTCTTTTAACGGCTCGTGGCAATAGATGTGCAAATCATTTGTCCTATTCATTAAATGCAAGCTCGATAAAAAACCTGGTAAGCCAAGGATGTGATCGCCATGTAAATGACTTATGAAAATGTGGTTTATTTTTGCAAATTTTACTTTGTATTTGCGCATTTGCATTTGAGCTCCTTCGCCACAATCAATTAAAAAATATCGGTCGTAAATGGTAACCACTTGCGAGCTTGGATGTCTGTTTAATGTTGGGGTTGCAGAACTACTGCCTAATATGGTTATTTCGAATGACAATGATTTTGTTTTTGTAGGTCATAAAATTATTAACTGAAAGCATGCAATAATTGGTATTCAGAAATTGTTACTAACAAGCGCATTGTTACTATTTACTGTAAGATTAATATCAACTTCAATATTAGTGTACAAATTTTATTGAAGTTATATTCCAATATTTTTAAAATCAAGATTATTTGGTTTGTACGGAATTGATTTTTATATTTGTTTAATAATCAATCCATTAAAATGATAAAAACTTCTACTTTAACATTTGTTTTTGCTACATTTATTTCCTTTGTTTCATTGGCTCAGCAAAGCAACATTGAGCTCATTTCTTCTACTGAAAATGAGTCGGTTATTAAAGTTACAATTAACAATTGCAATTTTAATGATGTGAACACTAATTTTGGACAAGCCCAAACAATTTCGCTTGAAAATGGAACGCCCATTTTAAAACAAGGTGCGCCTGATTTACCAAAGCTTACAACTTCATTAATTATTCCTAATAATTTAGGCATGGAGGTTTTGTCATCGGTAGTGAGTTATACTGATTATAACAATGTAGAAATTGCACCATCAAAGGGTAATCTTTATAGAAATATTAACCCAAGCAGCGTTGCTTATCAAAAAGGAGATGAGTATAACCAAAATAGTTTCTTTCCTTCGGCAACAGCCGAGCTAAGAGCTCCACACATCGTGCGTGACTACAGAGGAATTACAGTAGTTATTAACCCAATACAGTACAATCCTATTTCTAAAACATTGAGATTAAATACAACGTTAATTATTACAATTCGTACGAATGAAAACGCTCCTGTAATTAATCCACTTACGGACAATCGCAACCTTGATAAGGTGCAATTTGAATATCAAAAAATATATAGTGCGCATTTTTTAAATTACAACACATTTACAGGTCGTTACAACGCCTTAAGTGAAGAAGGAAACATGTTGATTATTGCCAAAAGTAACTATATGACCGCCATGTTGCCTTTTGTAGAATGGAAAAAGCAAAGAGGAATACATGTGGAAATGGTTGATATTGCTGCTATTGGAAATACTTCTGCTGCCATAAAAACTTATGTTACCAATTACTACAACAGCAATGGATTAACTTTTTTATTGTTGGTTGGAGATGCGCAACACATTACTCCTTTTCCTTCTAGTTATGGGGATTGTGATAATTGCTATGGCTATATTTCTGGTTCAGATTCTTATCCAGAATTGTTTGTAGGCCGTTTATCAGCAGAAAACGAAACTGAAGTTTCTACACAAGTGAACAGAACACTTAAATATGAAAAATATCCTCAGTTGGGCGCCTCTTGGTATGGACGCGGTGTGGGCATTGCTTCTGACCAAGGGCCTGGTGATGATAACGAAATGGATTTTCAACACATCAGAAATATCAGAACCAAGTTATTGAATTTTGGTTACACCAATGTAGCTGAGTTTTATGATGGATCTCAAGGACAGCAAGATGCAGCAGGAAACCCAAATGCACAGATGGTGGTTGCCGAACTTCAAAGTGGTGTTAGTATTATAAATTACACCGGGCACGGCTCTACCAATGGATGCGCCAGCTCGGGCTTAAGCACTACAGAAGTAAATGCATTAACTAACACAGATGCATTTCCGTTTTTCTTTTCGGTAGCTTGTGTGAATGGTAATTTTGTTGGTGGTACTTGCTTTGCAGAAAGCTGGTTACGTGCCACAGATAACACAACCGGAGAGCCCACAGGTGCCATTGGAACATATATGGCTACCATTAACCAAAGTTGGAACCCTCCAATGTGTGGGCAAGACGAGATGAATGACATTTTAACTGAAGCACACGTAAACAATATAAAGCGCTCTTTTGCGGGCATTGGCATTAACGGGTGTATGCAAATGAATGATGAGTATGGTGCTGCAGGTGATGAAATGACTGATACTTGGACCTGCTTTGGAGATCCTTCATTTATGGTGCGTACACAGGCTCCACATGTTATGAATGTTACTCATGTGCAGACAGAACTCATTGGCCTGGCTCAATTAAGCGTATTTTGCGATGAAGAAGGTGCTACCATTACACTGTTATTAAATGGTGATATTATTGGCTCAGGCACTGTGATTGGTGGCGTTGCTATAATTGATTTTGATCCTGTTTTAAATCCGGAAAATATCGAAGTTGCTGCTACAGCTTTCAACACCGTTCCTTATTTTGGAATAGTTGAAATAACTGCCTTAATGAGCCTTCAAGACAAAAACTTAATTGGCTTTAAAGCATTTCCAAATCCTGCTACAGCAAAGTTAAACCTTAATTTTGCTTTACAAAATAACAGTGTGGTAAGTGTTGAGTTTGTAAACTTAGCTGGTCAACAGTTAATGGCACAATCCTTAGGAAATTTAAATGCTGGTTTACAAACGCAAAGCCTTGATTTAAATGGCCTTTCAAAAGGTGTTTACTTTTTAAGTGTACAAACGAATAGTGGTGTTACAAAACACAAAATAGTGGTTGAGTAAGCTTAAATAAACTACAAAAGTAAAGGGCATAATTTTATAGTTATGCTCTTTTTTTATGGAATAATTTTTATGTGCACTTTTGCTAGGATTTGTTTGCGAAAATGGCTTTATTGTAATTATAGATCAACAAAGCATGTTGCTTACCCATAACGCTTAGGACTCTTCCTCTTTGCTTTGCTCAGAGTGACAAAGCTGAATAAAATGCTATTTGCTCAGAGTGACATCATAGGAGGTAATTGTATAACCTTAGATCTCGAAGCAAAAGCACTCGTTAAGTCATTATTTTAAGGAGAAACTAAATTGATGGAAATATTGGTGTAAAAGGCATTGCCTAAGGTGTTTTCAAAGGTATAAGGTTTATCACTGCCAGTGCTTCGGTAAAAATCGCTATCATCAACGTTATAGTTGTAATTAATTCTATAACCCGCTTGTATCGATAGCCAAATAAATTTATATAAGCCAAATTCATAAGTAATTCTTGGTCTAAGCTCTGAGCGCTTTAGCTCCAAACTACCGAAGCCAATACTAGTCGTGCTTTCCATCATATTGTTTAATCTGTAAGCATTTCCTTCTAATTCAAAGCCTGCTAACAATAAATTTCTGGCATTGATGGTATATCTGAAATTGGCTCTTGCCGGCAATAAAGCTTCAATGCCCCACTTTTTATTTGGTGAAGTATAATTATACATCATAATGGGGAAATATGCCTGACCACCTGCTCTGTAGGTTCTTGAAATACCAAAAGCCAGCTGCACTCTATCGTGTTTCTTTTTACCATATAATGCCGAAACCGAATACTTCACTTGATTACCATCTGGCAGTTGATTGGCCTTGTAATCACCATTAAAATCGCCTGAAAGTTGAACAACCGAAAACCAAAATTCATTGAAGGGTTTAAACACCGTTGCATTGATACCACTGGTTCTTAGCCCGTTGTCGTTGAGCGATTTTAATAAAGGATGGGCGAGTTTATCGGCATCTTTAAAACTATAATTGGTTTCCCACCAGTTTACTCCTAAATTTACCAACCACTTTGTATTTGAAATTACAGGAAAATTAGCTGCAATCCTCATTCCAGAGGCGCTATTAATGGTTGAGCTATTTTCTAAAAATCCAGAAAATGCACCTGCAGTGATGTTATGGGGAGCCACATAATCATATCCAAAAGAAATTAATTTTGAAGGACTTATTCCCAGCACCTTAGAACTGCAATACCTTTTGGTGGGTGCTTCTACCACATTATTGTACTGGCTGTAATCCTCCTCTTCTTCGGGAATCAACAGCGTATCTTTTTGTGCAAAACAAAGGCTGCTCACACAGGTAAACAGTAATAAAAATAGTTGCTTCATAGTTACTTTTTAACGGTTACCCTTTTCCAAACATCTGTTCTGCCAAATAAGGAAACACCAATGTATCCTCTCACTTCAAGCGTATTGTCATCGGGCATAGTAATTACACAATTATAGGTGCTTCCATTTTCAGGGTCATAGATAGTTCCGTTCTCATATTTTCCATCGCCTTTGGCTTCAAAGCCGGTAAGGTTAGTATAACCCAACAAAGGTTTTGTTCTTAATGCTTCATCGGGATTGTTTCTATCCACCTTAACGCCTCCTTCGGGATAATTGGGTTCTTTGAGCCATACTATCTTACCACCAAATTTATTGCCATAGGCAAATACTTTAACTCGGGCTTTTCCGCTTCCTACTTCCCACACGCCTAAAATTTTATCCTGCACTTTTCCATCCTGGCGTGCAAATAAAGAGCCTAAAAAAAGGCTAACCATAAGAACTACCGAAAGGGTTAAAAGGTTTCTATGTTTCATAATTTTGTATGTTTAATAAAAAACAATCATACGTAAAAAATTTGAAATGGTGTTAAGGGTGATGAAAATTTAGGTTGTTTATATTTGATTAAGGCTGCACTTTTGATTGTTACAGTAGCACAAAGCTTTGAGCCTATTACTGCGCTTTGGCTTGGTGACTATTGCGACAATTTGGGACAAAAACCTTAACATTGGTAAACTATGAAACTGAAATATATGTGATATTAAACATGCCCAACCTAATGATTGCTAATATAAATTATTCTTTTTTTACTTTAAACAACTATTTTTTACTTTAAATAATATATTTGCTTCATGAAGCAATACTTTCTCTTTCTAGTTTTGATGATATTATCTTCTCGTTACTATCAAGAAGAGCCCGAATACCAATTACCCAACCCACAACCTAAAGTAGTAAAAACAAATGGCTATGTGGTGCCAAAAGACAGCATGGTTGCACCCATGGTAATTAAGATAGATAAGCGCCAACTAAAAGTAGTAAAAGCAGGCAAGCCCAAAGTAGTAGACACCAATACCAACATACACAAAGCAGGCCAACCCAACATTTAAAAGCTGGCCAACCGAGGGTGATAAAAAAAGGCAGCGACACTTTTTTATCACCAAAAAAAGTAAAAGCCACCGGTTTGGTAGTACCCTGCAAAATGCCAAAGCCTGTAAAAGCAGGTTTGCCTGTAATGAAAGACGATGCCACTTGCCATATACAATACTTAGATGTGGACCAAGGCATGAGCTCTTCTTACGTTATTTGTATGCTAGGCGATAAAACGGGAAACCTTTGGTTCGGGACTAATGGCGGAGGCGTAAGTAAATACGATGGAAAATCCTTTACTCATTTTACCGAAAAACAAGGGCTGAGCAATAATACAGTTTGGAGTATTATCGAAACCCCTTTTGAAACCTTACAAAAAACAAACCTCTACTTTGCAACAGAGAAAGGATTGAGCAACTTTGTGGCAGGCATTGATGGGCCGGAGCCTGCCACAAAGTTTATAGAAAAAACAATCCCGATGTCGTACTGATAGAAACATGAAAAAAATGAAAAAAGTCACTTTTCGATTAAATTTTATCCAAAAATGCGCTTGCGGAATTTGTAGTTAAAATTCCAAATTGATAGTGCTTAAAAAATTAAATTACTCAAAAAAGAAAGGGATTAAGTTCAAATGAACTTAATCCCTTTCTGCATACTAACCTAAATTATTTGATCTTTTTAGTACTGTATAAAACAGGTAGTACTTTTTGTTTCCTGTTATCTTAACAATAAAAGGAATGTTATAGTGCTATTAATCATTCAACTTTACCAGTCTGTGAGTAGCTTGTTCTCCGCTTTCGTTCAATACTTTAACAATGTATGTGCCTGTGGCAAAATCGTTGCCAATGCTAACATTTTTATTGGTATTTACTTGCTCGTTCCAAACTAAATTACCCACCATATCAAAAATTTGAACTTGTGCTTTATCACTTTTTGATGATTGAATAAACAAAGTAGCCTGCTGATTGAATGGGTTAGGATAAACAGATAGGTTAAATATACTTTCGTTGATGGAAGCATCCAATGTGATTTCATTTTCAACAATCGTTTCGTTGCCATCGGCATCTGTAGAAATGCTAATTTCACGTGCTGATATGCCACTGCTTATACCCATGCTGCATGTTGCACTCCAAGCACTCCAAGTATTAAAAACATAGCCCCTAACTCTTACTTGATAAGTACGACCGGGTAATAATGCAGGTGCAACAGTATTCAATACTAAGTAGATAGAACCAACTTGCTTTATGGTCACTTGATTGGTTAAAATATCTGTAAATTCATATTGATATAAAGACCACATTGATACAGATTGACATGCTATAGTAGAAGTTAGTGCCAAATTTGTAACATTGCAAAATTGAGGTCTTATTGT
>JBILPB010000085.1:0-14443 GCA_044374175.1 Bacteroidia bacterium
TGTTAATTTTGCACTCAAAAGTATGCCTGTCCTTATTAGAGACCTTACCAATTTATTAGAAGAGTTTGCCCCACTTAATTTACAAGAAAGTTACGATAATTGTGGTTTACTCATTGGTTCAAAATCAACCATCGCTGCAGGTGCATTAATTACTTTAGATGTTACTGAAGCTATCATTGATGAAGCCATTGAAAATAAATGCAACTTAATTGTAGCACATCATCCCTTAATTTTTAGTGGTTTAAAAAAATTGAGCGGCAACAGCTGGGTTGAACGTACCTTAATTAAAGCTTTAAAAAACGACATTGCTATTTATGCTATTCATACCAATTTAGATAATGTTATTGATGGCGTTAATAAAATGATGGCCCATAAAATTGGGTTGAAAGATGGACGCATTTTACAAACAAAAGCGGGACTTTTAAAAAAATTAATTTGTTTTTGCCCAAGCGATAAAGCTGATTTGGTTCGCGAAGCCTTATTTTCGGCAGGCGCAGGAAAAATAGGCAATTACGAAAATTGTAGTTTTAATAGTGATGGTAAAGGTACTTTTAAGGGCAATGAAAAAACAAATCCTTATATAGGCATAAAAGGGCAATTGCACACTGAAGCAGAAGTTAAAATAGAAACCATTTATCCTGCTTATTTAGAGGGCCACATCCTTACTTCCTTAATAATGGCTCATCCATACGAAGAAGTGGCTTATGATATTATTCCTTTGCATAATCACTGGGCAAAAGCGGGAGCGGGCTATATTGGAAATTTAGAAGAAGCCATGTCGGCCATAGATTTTTTAGCACATTTGAAAAAAGTATTTGGCTGCGGCTCCATTAGACATACCGCTTTAAATGGTGATAAAATTAAAAAAGTAGCATTGTGTGGTGGCTCAGGAAGTTTTTTATTAAAAGATGCCATTCAAAGTGGAGCTGATATTTTTGTGACAGCCGATTTTAAATATCACCAATTTTTTGATGCTGATAATCAAATTGTTATAGCCGATATTGGCCATTATGAAAGTGAACAATTTACTAAAGAATTGATTTTTAATGAAATTCAGAAAAAATTTAGTACTTTCGCGCTCTGTTTATCAAAAAATAATACCAATCCTATTCATTATTATTAAATAAAGATGTCGAAAACCAAAGGAGCAGTTATTGAAAAAGAAATAAGTGTTGAAGAGAAATTAAAAGCACTTTATAGTTTACAACAAGTAGATTCTGCCATTGACAGAATCAGAATTGTACAAGGTGAATTACCTTTAGAAGTTAGCGATTTAGAAGATGAAGTTGCAGGTTTAGAAACCCGCATCAAAAATTTTACTGAAGAAGTTAACGCACTTGAAGACTTGATTACACAGCGTAAGATAGCCATGAAAGATGCTACTGAGTTAATTAAGAAATATGAAGGTCAGCAAGGCAAAGTAAGAAACAACCGTGAGTATGATTCTATCACCAAAGAAATGGAATATCAAACCTTAGATATCCAGTTGAGTGAAAAAAGAATTAAAGAATACAAAACGGCAATTTCTTTAAAAAACGAAGTGTTAGATGCTGCCAAAGCAACCTACAACGAAAGAAAAAACGATCTTGATCACAAGAAAGCTGAGTTAAAAGACATCGTAGCTGAAACTGAAAAAGAAGAAAAAGGCTTATTGAAAAAGTCTAAGGATGCTGAAGCGCTTATCGAGGCAAGATTATTGAATGCTTACCAAAGAATTAGAGCAAACTCTCGTAATGGCTTAGGTGTTGTTACAGTTGAGCGTGATGCTTGTGGTGGATGTTTCAATAAAATACCACCTCAAACGCAAATGGATATTCGCACACACAAGAAAATAATTGTTTGCGAGCATTGCGGTAGAATATTAGTTGATGCTGAAATTTTAAGTCAATAATTAAAGATAATTTTTAAAATAAAAGGGATTTCAATTCAGGTTGAAATCCCTTATTTTTTTTATGTTAATTTTTAGAAAATATATCATTTTGCTTATTGCCTTGTTCTGCTATAAAGGAGCAAGCGCATCGCTTGAATTTAATTATAATTGCCGCAAAGCATATGAACATGTTACCGCACTCCGTTTTACCAAAGCAAATTTATATTTAGAAGCTGAAAAGAAAAACAACCCTAATAATAAGTTAACCATCCTCTCCGAAAATTATAGAGATTGTATGGAAATTATTTTGAATGAGAATAAAGTTCAGCTTGAAAAATATAGTAAACTAAAAGATGCTCGTTTAAGTGCCTTGGCAAATGAAAGTGCCCAATCGCCTTACTATTTGTATGCCCAAGCAGAAGTTAATATGCAATGGGCTTTTGCGCATATAAAAACAGGGGAGTATTTAAATGGTGTTTTGGAGATCAATAGGGCTTATAAAATGCTTACTAAAAATGTAAAAAAATTCCCCAGTTTTATTCCGCATTATAAATCAATAGGTTTGTTGCATTCGCTGATTGGCGTGGTGCCTGATGAATATAAGTGGGCTGTAAATTTCTTGGGTTTTTCGGGTTCACTCTCTCAAGGAAATAATGAACTGCAATTATTTTACAATGCAGCTTTTAAGGATACTATGCATCAATGTTATCAAACAGAAGCTACGCTCATGCTTGGGATTATTCAATTAAATTTTATTCCTGATGAAGTAAGTTTAAATAAAATGCTGTATCAGATAAATGCTCAAAAGCAAATGAATCCGGTGCTTAGTTTTATTTATGCAGATATATGTATGCACAATGGGAACAGTGCCGAGGCAATCAATCATTTGATGAAAAATAAATATTCGGAAAGTACTTTTTTTAAATTTCACTATCTGAATTATATCCTTGGAATGGCCAAGTTATACCATTTAGAGGAAGATGCACCTATTTATCTGGAAGCCTATGTTAATGAATTTAGCGGCTCAACATTTGTAAAATCGGCTTATTTAAAATTGGCTTATCATTACTTATTGCATCAAAACACAGAAAAATACAAGTATTATATTAAGCAAATTCCATTGCATGGCAGTGAAGTAACTGATGAGGACAAAGCAGCACAAAAAGAGGCTATAAGCAACATTGTGCCAAATCTTTATTTGTTGAAAAGCAGGTTGTTATTTGATGGTGGTTATTATAGCGAATCATATACCAGTTTGATAAGAGCAAACAAAGAAGATTTTAATACCACCAAGGAGCAATTAGAGTTTATTTATCGTTTGGGTAGAATTCAGCACAAAAAAGAAAACTACAACAAAGCCATCTATTATTACCAAATGGCCTTAAAAAATGGCGCTTCATATCCTTATTATTTTGCTGCAAATGCAGCACTTAATTTAGGTTTAGTTTACGAAGAACTAGAAAATAATGCAAAAGCAAAGTATTATTTTGAGCAATGCTTAACCATGAGAGATCACGAATATAAAAGAAGCATTGATCAAAAGGCTAAAGCAGGATTGAAAAGACAAGAAAAATAAACTCATTAAATTTGAATTTTATCGTCTTCAAAATACAATTGCAAGTTCAATTAACCTTCATTCGTAAATATTAATATCTTTGTTCGACCAAAAATAAAAATGAAAAACTCGAAAACACTTATTCTAATGCTATTTATAGCATGTGCTGGCTTTTTAAAAGTTTCGGCACAAAAAAACATGACTTTAAGGAGTCATTTCCTATTTCCTGGCAAACAGTTATCTAATATTGGTGGCTATGTTGATAGTTTAGGCAACGAATATGCTTTAGTTGGCCATTCAGCAGGTCTTTCAATTGTAAATGTGCAAGATCCAGATAACCCTTTTATTGTACAAGAAATACCTGGTCCTAACTCTATCTGGCGTGAAGTAAAAACATGGCAAAAATATGCTTATGTAACTACTGAAGGCGGTTCGCAAGGGCTTACCATTGTAGATTTGACTAACTTGCCTGGTACAGTTATACCTTACCAAAACTGGTCGCCAACGATTACTACTCCTGTGGCTACCTACACCTTAAGCACTATTCATGCTTTGCATATTGATAACGGTTATGTTTATTTGTATGGCGCAAATAATGGAAGTGGTATTGATGGTATAATTATTGGTGATTTAAGTGACCCTTGGAACCCAACAGTAGCCGGACTGTATGATGGTTATTATGTGCATGATGGTTATGTTAGAAATGATACAGTATGGGCATGCCATATTTATGATGGATTCTTTAGTGCCATTGATGTAACTGACAAAGCAAATCCTGTAGCGCTTGCTCAACAGAACACACCCAACAATTTTACCCACAATAGTTGGTTAAGCGATAACAGCAGGTATTTATATACTACAGATGAAGTTGATAATACATACTTAGCGGCTTATGATGTTTCTGATGTGAGTAATATTACTTTTATAGATAAAATTCAATCACAAAACGGAGGTTCACAAAGTGTGGTTCATAACACCCACATTACAAACGATTATGCAGTTACTTCTTGGTATAAAGATGGTGTTGTAACAACCGATGTACATCGTCCTCAAAATATGGTAAATGTGGGCTGGTTCGATACCAGTCCTTTAAGCGGAGGTGGTTATGACGGCTGTTGGGGAGTTTATCCTTTTTTACCTTCTGGGAATTTAGTGGCTTCAGATATGCAGGAAGGGCTTTATGTGCTCACTCCAACTTATGTTAGAGCTTGTTATTTAGAAGGAACAGCCATGGATAGTATTTGTGGAGCACCCATTGCTGGGGTTAATGTTACCATTGTTGGTGCAGGTGTGTTAGACAGTACCAATAATGTTGGAGAATATAAAACAGGAACACCAGATGCTGGAACATATACTGTTACCTTTCAAAAAGCAGGTTATACAACAGTTACCATTAACAATGTAGTGCTTGACCACACGATTGTAACACCTTTAAATGTACAAATGGTAAGTACACAATCGATTAGTTTAAGTGGCAATGTATCGGCATCTAATGGGAATCCAATTGCTAACATTCCAGTAACTATTTCAAATTCAAATTTTGCTTATTCTTATACAAGCGATAATAATGGTGAATTTTCACAATGTGGATTAATTTCAGGGGTATATGATATTTATGCAGGTGCTTGGGGATACATTACCTATTGTGATAATGCAAACTTAACCAATGGGAATATCAATATTAACTTGCAAAATGGAATTTATGATGACTTTGCATTGGATTATAATTGGACCGTAAATAGTACTGCCAATGTTGGTATTTGGACACGTGTTGTTCCTGCTGGTACCATGCAAGGTGCTAATCCTTCGAACCCAGGCCTTGATGCCTCGGGAGATTGCGGAGGTAAAGCTTATGTTACAGGAAACAATAATGCAGCTGTTGGTTCAGATGATATTGATGATGGTAATACAGTACTAACATCTCCAGTTTTTGATTTGACTAATGTTGTAAATCCGCACATTAAATATGCAAGATGGTTTTTTAATGGAGGTGGTTCAGGAGCAGCAAATGATAGTTTAGTAATTAAAATTAGCAATGGAACACAAACAGTAGATTTAGAAGTTGTTACTGCAACAACTGCAGGAATGAGTGCTTGGGTTGAGAAAGACTTTTTAATTTCAAACGCCATCATTCCAATTACCAGTACCATGCAAATTATAGTGTATGCGTTAGATGCACTTCCTGGTCATTTAGTGGAAGCAGGCTTTGATCATTTTAGAGTGGAACCAGATGGTATTAGTAGTGTTTCTGTTGTCCAAAACAATAGTCAAATAAGTTTTTATCCAAATCCAGTATCGCATCAAAAAACAATTTTTTATACAGCAGCTCAGGCCAATAAAAGTGTGATTACCATCAGCGACTTAACGGGCAGAACAATTGAAACTTTCAATGTTAACGCTATTAAAGGAAGTATTGATTTGAGTGCCATACAGGCAGCAGGTACGTATATGTTGAATGTTTATCAAGGTGGAATTAAAACGAGTACCGAAAAATTAGTAATCCTTGAAGATTAATAATTATTAATAGCATACCCAAAAAGCCATTAGCAAACACTAATGGCTTTTTTGTATCAATAAGTTCAGCAAAATTGCGTTATTTGCAACTTAAACTATATGACTTTTAGGCCCTATAATAATTTATTTTTAATATTGATTTTTACGCTAGTAAATGTCGGCTTAATGGCGCAAACAGCTATCATTAAAGGGCGTATCTATAATGTCGAAAATAAACAAGTTATTCCTGAAATTGCTATTGCCATAAAAGGAATTGCAGGTTATACCAATACAGATTCAACGGGTGCTTACCAACTTACTGTGCCAGCTGATAAAGAAATTACAATCGTTATCAATCATATTGGATTTAAGGATGTTTATTATAAAAAGAAGTTTGATGCGGGAACAACCAACGAATTGGATTTTAATTTAGAGAGTAATGTTAATAGTTTAAGAACCGTTCAGATAGAGGATAAACAAGCGCGTGCCTCTACACTAACACGTATTGATCCTAAATTACTTTACGCCTTGCCCACCACAGGTGGTTTTGAAGCCATTATTAAAACCTTGCCAGGTGTTTCTTCAAATAATGAGTTAAGCTCACAGTATAATGTGCGCGGAGGAAATTATGATGAGAATTTAATCTATGTAAATGACATTGAAATTTATCGTCCATTTTTAGTGCGTAGTGGTCAGCAGGAAGGTTTGAGTTTTATTAATTCAGATATGGTATCCTCTATTTTATTTTCGGCAGGTGGATTTGATGCCAAATATGGAGATAAATTGTCGAGTGTATTAGATGTTCAATATCGAAATCCAAGGACCTTTGGTGGAACTGTGCAAGGTAGTTTATTAGGTGGAAGTGTTCATTTAGAAGGTATCAGCAAAGATGCCCGCTTTAGCGCGATTGGTGGTATCAGAACCCGAAGCAATCAATATGTATTAAAAACATTAGATACCAAAGGAGATTACAAACCCTTTTTTGCTGATGGACAATTGCTGTTGAATTATGATTTTACACCTGAGTTTTCGCTGCAGGCGCTTGGTAATTATAGTCGCAACAGATACAACATGGTGCCAGAAAATCGAGAAACAAAATTTGGAACTGTAAACGAGGCCTTGCAATTGAAAGTATATTTTGATGGTCAAGAAGTGAATGATTTTGAAACGTATTTAGGGGCATTAACTGGAATTTACAAGCCCAATAAAGATTTAAAACTTAAATTTATTAGCTCTGCCTTTAGAAGTTATGAGTTTGAAACCTATGATGTGCAAGGGCAATATTACATTGATCAGTTAGAAACGGACTTAAGCAAGCCCAGTTTTGGCGATGTGAAATTTAATCGGGGTGTTGGGACTTTTTTAAATCACGCCAGAAATTATTTGACTTCCACTGTTGCCAATTTTGAACATAAAGGATTTTACAAAAACGCCACTTGGGGCGCAAAATACCAGCATGAGATCATTGCCGATAATTTAAGTGAGTGGCAAAATATTGATAGTGCTGGTTATTCGCTTCCTCAATCTAATAGTGCGGAACTTGAATTGAAAGAAGTAATTAAACAAAAAATAGATTTGCAAAGCGATCGTTTGATGGGCTATTTGCAAAACCATTGGGCCTGGAATGGAAAAGATTCCAGCGAATACAGATTGACTTTAGGTGCAAGAGCCAATTATTGGACTTTAAATAATCAATTTATTTTTAGTCCCAGAGGAACCTTTTCTATAAAGCCCAATTGGAAAAGAGATATATTGCTAAGATTTTCATCGGGCCTTTATGCGCAACCTGCTTTTTATAGAGAACTCAGGAACTTTAAGGGTGAAATCAATACCAGCTTAAGAGCCCAGGAATCCATTCATTTTGTGTTGGGGACTGATTTTAATTTTAAAATGTGGAATCGTCCTTTTAAATTATTGACGGAGTTATATTACAAGCAGCTAAGCAATTTGGTACCCTACGAAATTGACAATGTAAGAATTAGATATTATGCCGAAAACTTGGCTAAAGGCTTCGCTACAGGTGTTGACATGAAATTAAATGGAGAGTTTATAAATGGTGTTGAATCGTGGTTTTCGCTTTCTGTGATGAAAACAGCAGAGGATTTGCGCAATGATTCCTATTATATTTATTACAACACAGATAATGAAAGAATTCGTCCGGGATATACAAGTAATACCATTGTTGCCGATAGTGTTCTATACCAACCGGGATATATAAGAAGACCAGCTGATCAACGTGTGAATGTGGGTATGTATTTTCAGGATTATGTACCTAAAATTCCGAAGTTAAAGATGCATTTGAATTTACTTTATGGCACGGGTTTCCCATTTGGACCGCCAAGTTATGAGCGTTATAAAGATACCTTGAAGATGCCACCTTACAGGAGGGTTGATATTGGTTTTTCATGGCAATTGATTGCTGAAGATCAAAAAATAAAACAAAAAAATCCCTTACATTATTTTAAATCGATGTGGGTAAGTATCGAAGTGTTTAACTTGTTGGCCATCAACAATACCATTTCTTATTTGTGGATAAAAGACATCACCAATAGAGAATACGCCATTCCAAATTATTTAACCAACAGGCAGTTGAATGTAAAGTTGGTGACAAAGTTTTAATTGGGATTTACGATTTTTGATTTACGATTTACTTCCGATAGCTCTATCGGAATTACGATTTAGGATTTAGGTGTTATAATTTAGGATTTACCATTTACTTCATATATCGATTCTCAGTAATTGAAAGGCGCTTCCCGAGGCTTTTGTAACAAGGCGCTGAACAGCAACCGATTAAAAATTTAAAAAGAAATGTGAGCTTGCAAATTTGTGCTGAATCAAAGGCCTTTTGCTAATTTACGGTTATGAAAAGTGCTACTTTCTATCCAATAGACTGAGGTTTCTTTTCTTGCGTTCAATATGATATGATGCATTATAGTGTTTCCAATAATGAATTTGGCAACATGGTTAAGAAAGGGATACTCAATTCATATTTTAATTCATAATAATTGACCCCAAGTTGCAAGTTTTTATAGTAAGTTGGTCTATTATCCCAATAATTTTTTTCAGATGTAATAAACCAAGCATTGTCTCCAAGCTTTTTTGTTAAAAACCATTTTTCAATAAGTCGTGTTGCTCTGCCATTTCCATCCACAAATGGATGAATATTTACGAAAACGAGATGAATTAAAGCCGCAAAATAAAATACCTCTGTTGTCGTCAGATTGGTTTTGAGCAAAATTGAAATGTCAGCAAACAACTTTTCTAATTCCTGCTTTACAAACTCAGGCTCAACAGCCAGGTAAATCAAACGTCCGTCACTTCTTACTCCAACCTTTACTTTCCTAATTTTACCTCGTTCTTTTTTTACAAGAATTGAGGACGTTAAAATTTCATGTGTCTTTAATATTTTCTCTAGCGTGAGTTCATTTTCTCTTGCATATTGATATGCAGCAATTAGGTCCTCTATTTCTTTTATTTCTTTCGTTTTTAAATGTAAATTGAACTCAGTTGCTTTTAAATAGGTGTCAAAACTAACTGTATTGCCTTCAATGTTGGATGAATGAACCGCTGAATTTGCAAGATAAAATTTGAAATCTTCTACTGTTTGCGATTTCTTTTTAATAGAAACAAATGCACTCTCAATATCAATTTTTAGTTGCTTTTTATACGCGTCAAATAAATCCTCTCTTAATATATTTAGCTTCAAATTCATCTTCCAAATGTAGTAAAAATGTCGCAAAAAAGTACGAGCGTTAAATGTTATTAATGGCGGTTGAAATTAACGGGAGCATTGGGTATAATATCGGATTTGCAATTTTTGCTGTTAGCGTTTTAGCTTAGAAAAATGCTAAGAAGCAGGAGGGAACTTAAATAATTCAGCGGCTACTATGTTTGTTTGTTACAAACACAATTTAATTAATTGTAGCACTATTATGCGCTTATTTAAGGCTAGTATAAGCTAAAAAAATATTTCAAACAAATTAACCATGCACCGTTTCCTTATTGCCATATTTAGCAATAACAGTGGCCTCAAAATCTAAAAATTCTTGCCAACGTTTATCTACATCTAAACCTGCAGCATATTGTTTTGCCAATTTTAAAAACATGGTGTAATGGCCAGCTTCACTGATCATTAACTCATGATAAAAGGCAGATAATTCTTGATCCTTAATATTTTCTGAAAGCACTTTAAAACGTTCACAACTGCGGGCTTCTATCATGGCCGAAAATAATAAACGGTCAACTAAAACGATGTGTCTTTGATGGCCTTTGCGCACAAAACCATACAACTCGTTTACATAACTATCTTTTCTTTCAAATCCCAATTTAAAATTGCGTTTTTGAATAATTTCATGTACCATTTTAAAATGCTCCAGTTCTTCCTGAGCCAAATCCAACATGGCTTTTACGAGGTCGGTGTATTCAGGAAAGTTTACAGTAAGAGAAATGGCATTGGTAGCAGCTTTTTGCTCACACCAAGCATGATCGGTTAAAATTTCGGGGATATTCTCTTCAACAATAGTTACCCAGCGTGGGTCGGTTGGCAGTTTTAAGCGTAACAATTTTTAGAATTATTAATTGATAGGTGAAGTATCTTTAAAGCAAGTATCTCAAAATACTACTCTACTGAAAGATCCCAAATATTATACAAGGCATCAATATAAATATTTTCTTCCTTAGTAATTTCACGATCTGCTTTTATTAGTTTAAAGGCAAAATTTACAAAATGATTACGTTCCTCTAAAGTGGATTGCCAATAAAAGTCATTGGCTACTTTTTCGAAATGCTCCATGAATAAATCCTTTGGCAGTGTACTCAATATTCTATTTTGCACCTCTAAATTGATCAAACTAGGATGATTTTCCTTAATATATTTTTCTACTACTTTCTTTTCTGCGGCATCAAAGTAACCATCCACCTCGCTAAGTATCACCAACATGTGGTATCCTGCTATTGACTTTTCAAATTTCATATGTATGTTGTTTAGCTGTTAAGCACTCGCAAGATATAAAAATTTTGTTTGCAGCAACAAGCAAAATGATTAAAATCATATTTTGAACGTTAGCTCTGTTTTTATTTCTTAAAATGATTAATAATTAGTTCAGCCAACTCAATGCCAATCCTTTCTTGTGCTTCGTTGGTAGCAGCACCAATATGAGGCGTTAAGGAAATGTTCTGATGACTCAATATGGCTTCGCTTGGTTTGGGTTCATTTACAAAAACATCTAATGCGGCATGCGCAATATGCTTGTTATTTAAACCTGCAATCAAGGCTTCTTCATCAATAACACCGCCTCTCGAAGCGTTTACTAAACAAACTCCTTTTTTCATTTTAGCAATTTCTGCTTCACCAATTAATTTGCCTCCTGGTACATGTACTGTAATAAAATCGCTTTGCATAAACACCTCATCAATACTCACTGTATCGATTGTAATCACAGGTTTTGGATTAAATCCAACAATATCAAGTGTAATATCTACTTTTTTAATAAAAGGATCATGGCTTACTACCTTCATACCGCTACCTAAAGCAATTTGTGCTACAGCTTGACCGATGCGTCCAATACCAATGATTCCGATTGTTTTGCCCTTTAATTCAACACCTTTGGCATACTTCTTCTTTAGTTCTTCGAAGTTGCTGGTTCCTTTAAGTGGCATTTGGCGGTTACTATCATAAATAAAACGATTCATGGCGTATAAGTGAGCAAATACCAGTTCTGCTACCGAGTTTGAAGAAGCTGCTGGTGTATTATAAACAGCAATACCTTTACTTCTTGCATAATCAACATCAATATTATCCATGCCAACACCACCTCTTCCAATCAATTTTAAACCCGGACAGGCATCAATTAAATCTTTCCTCACTTTTGTTGCCGAGCGCACTGTTAAAGCTTGGTAGCCTATTTCATTAATAGCATTAATCAAATCTTCTTGCGCTACTTTTTGGGTAACCACTTCGAAACCTTGTGCTTCTAACAATGCCTTCCCAGTTTCATCAATGCCATCGTTGGCTAATAATTTTACTTTATTCATATTTATGTTTAAAATTTCAAATTAGTATATTTTCATAATTAGTTGCCAAAGATTCACTGATTTCTTAAACGCAAAGAGCGCAGAGAAGTCGCAGAGGGCGCAAAAGTATGATTTCATCATTATTCTCAAATTGTAAATACCTTAGCCTCTGCAAAAGCTTTTTCATTTTCTGCCGAAGTTTAGGCATTGGCACATTGTTTCATTGGCACATTGGCACATTATGCATTATTCTTCTCAAATTGTTGCATCACATCAACAAGTACTTGCACACTTTCTAATGGCAAAGCATTATACAAAGAAGCACGATAGCCACCCACATCTCTATGTCCACGTAGGCCGCTTAAATTAGCTTCCTTGGTTAGTTTATCAAAAGCTGGTTCTAATTCAGGATTGTGCATCACAAAAGTTACATTCATATTGCTTCTATCTTCAACTGCTGTGGTACCTTTAAACAAAGAATTTCTATCAATTTCTGCGTAAAGCAAATTGGCTTTTTGATTATTTACTTTTTCGATGTGAGGTACGCCACCATTGTTCTTTAACCATTCTAATGTTAACATAGATACATAGATAGGAAATACAGGAGGCGTATTGTACATGGAATCACCTTTGATATGTACATTGTAATCTAACATGGATAACATTTTACGGCCTGTTTTGCCTAATGCACTTTTTCTAACAGCCACCATTGTTGCCCCTGCAGGTCCCATATTTTTTTGGGCACCAGCATAAATTAAACTAAAATCGTTTCCATTTACTTCTCTGCTAAAAATATCACTGCTCATATCACAAACCAAAGGCACATTTGTTTTAGGAAATGATTTCATTTGTGTGCCATAAATGGTGTTGTTACTGGTAATATGCAAATAATCTAAATCACTAGGAATATCATATCCTTTTGGAATATGTGAAAATTTTTGCTCTTCGCTTGAAGCGACAACAACAGTATTGCCAATCATTTTAGCTTCTTTTATGGCTTTACTTGCCCAAACACCTGTGTTTACATAGCCTGCTTTTCCATCGGTTCGCAATAAATTATAAGGTACCATTGCAAATTGCAAGCTGGCACCGCCACCTAAAAAAATTACTTCAAAATCATCCTCTAAATGCAATAATTCTTTTACCAATTGTCTTGAATTATTCATTACCGCTTCAAAGTTCTTACTGCGATGTGAAATTTCGAGCAATGAAAGATTTAAATTATCGAAATTAATACAAGCATTTGCAGCTTGTTGTAAAACCTCTTGGGGCAGTATGCCCGGGCCTGCGCTAAAATTGTGAACTTTTGTCATCTTAAATTAATTTGTGGCTAAATTATATATTTTGAATTAGTGTTCGATATTATTTTATTGTAAATCGTACCAATCTCTTTTCCTGCTCAATTTCAAATCTTGTAAAATACTTGATTTTACATTGATATCGAGCGAATAACTTTTTCTAAAGCCAAATGGTACCATATTTAATCTGATTTCCCAGCAATGTAAATTCCTGTATATATTCATACTTGTATAGGTAAATTTCTTTTGTTTTAAATCGAAGCCCGAGTTCATACCCACTTTCCAATTTTCTGTAACGTTAACATCTCCATTGAATGATATTGTTTGTTTAATATCACCAACATAGGCTGGTTTTGTATAAATAAAATTATAACTGATACTTAATGTCCAAGGAATATTAAAATCAACATATTGATAACGATTTCTATTAATTTCTTCGAGTTCTTCTTTAGTTGCTGTTTTTGATTCGGTTTGAGGTTTGGCTTGTTTGCTTTTTAAATTAAAACTAACAGCTACATTCATAGAAGTAATGCGGGCCAAATCATTAGAACGCTGTGCAATAAATTCATCAACTCTATTTCCTGTGATTGGATTTAATTGATAAGGATCGGCCACAGCATTCATATTGATGCTCATGTTTTCGATAGGAGAGGTGCGCATATTCATGCTGATAGGCGAGAGCTGAAACGAGTCTGCTAAAACATCATAACGCGAATCAAAACTTAAATTTTCGAATATTTTAAATTTCTTAAAACCACTAATCGTATCCTTTGAAGAACGCACTTTCATTTCCAAATTATTTACCAGCCCAAAATTTAAAAAGCCAGATTTTATAATAGAAGGTGCACCAAACATGGCGCCTTCAAAAATGCTATAATTGGCTGTGCCACCATTGGTGTTTGACATCACAGTGTTATATCCCGATAGTCCCGGATTGTATGTAAAGCCAACATTTGGTGTTATCACATGTCTTACAGCTTTAATAGGGCCAGCTTTAAATTGATACATGCCATAAACAATTGTTCGAAGCGAAGTATTTAAACTTAAATCGCGAGCTCTTGCAAATTTTTTAACGGTATCGGTCACAATTGTATTCAATTCATTGTCGAAAGATTTACGCACCGATTGCAAATACCATGATTCGCTGTAAGTAGCAGTTGGACTAAAGGTAAAGTACTTTAATATTTTTATGGATGTGGTAATAGGCACAATATG
>JBILPB010000288.1:0-3873 GCA_044374175.1 Bacteroidia bacterium
TTATTAAATTCAGCCAATATTCGTATTTAATATTATACCAATTGTATTTATTAAATAGCCCAAAGCTGTTTAATAAATTTACAATGGTTAATGCCGATACAACTAGAAACTAGTACAATAAGGTTTTGCCGCAATTGGACTAAATTGAAAGTGTAATCGGTATTAAATCCCTCAAAAAGGCCAACTCTTTTAAAGTTTATTATTCCATAAAAGCAGAGAAAGAGCTATTTAAGCTAATCCTTCTTCTTGAAACCACCTAATGGAGCTTTGCGAAATATCAAAATAGGTATCTAACGATTATAATATGTCAAAAGGTGGTTTCATTGATACTATCATTTGATATTATCAAAAGTAGTTTTTTTCTCATATCTTGTGTTGTGAGTTTTTCATAAACATTGTCCAATTATCCAATTCCTTTATACCTGTTTTAATTACGTTGATTTCACCAGAAGTCGTAGGAACAATTATGTAACCGTCTTTTACAATAGGTGTGGTCCGAACCTTCTTATTAAGTTTTTTTTCAAAAGCTATTGCTCCATTGTCTAAATTTAAAACAATCACCCTGCCATCAACAGAAACGGTTACAACAAAATTGTTGCAAATAATTGGTGTTGTCGCAATTGTTCCGCCAATCGATTTTAAGTCTCCATCAATTAAGAAACTCCAAATAACGGTTTCGCTCCGTGGGTCAACGCAATAAATTTTATTCCCCATTAAGTTAATTGTGTGGTTACGATAGCATTGAACTGTTGAGGGTTGAAAGAGTTGAAGAGATGAAACACTTGATTGTCCGATATTCTTACTTGCTAATTGCCAACCAGAGGTTTTTGGTGCACCATCCATGAAGCCATTACCCATATCCAACTCGTCCGATTCTTTTTTCAGCGCTGTCTTTTTTTGAACTTCATAATCAAGATGTGGAGCATCAACTTTATTAAACTCTTTTATAAATCCAAGCGACTTCAAATCAAGTATAGCAATTGACTCCTTAACTTTTGAAGAATCATCTGCACGTTTAGTTATATAAATTACCTTGTTAAAAATAGTTGGAGGTGATGTAGCTTTAATTGAAATGCTTGCAATTATCTTTCCGTTATTCTTGTCAATTTTGTATACAGTTCCTGGGAATGTAGTTGCATAAATAAATTTTTTGTCAGCAACTGGGGTTACTAAAATATCACCATCAAGCCATTTTTGCCATAATACAGTTCCTGTCTTGGAATCTAAGCATACTAATGGGTGACTTGGTTTAATATTATTATAGCTTTTAGTGTAGTAGCCGTAGTTTTTATAAATATGCATTGAAGGATAAGATGTATATACTTTTTTGTCTGAAATAATAGGAAAAGACAGGAGCGGATCGCCTAACCAATGTGACCAAAGCATCTTGCCTGAAAATCTTTCAATGGCAAATATTGTGCAAGATTCAGTATTAAAAATCATAGTAGAATCATCAAAAACAGCAGGACTTGGTCCATCGTCATTTAATTCAATCGCCCAAACTAACATACCCGTTTTCAAATTAAAACTGTAATAACTATGACTGCCAAAGCCTCCTGAAGCATAAATAGTGTCACCTACAATTGACGGAGAAGAAATTGGTGTCGAACTATTTAGATTTATTATGTATCCCCAATCTGTTTTGGTCAAGTAATTTGTCAATTGATCTTTGGTGACAATTCCATTAGCAAAACTCTCAAATAATTTAAGGGTCGAATCATTGTTGATTTTTAAAATTTCGTCTAAAACATTAAGCTCTTTAGTAACAAGAGAGTCAATTGTATATTCAGGCTTGACAGTATCTTGAGACATTAAAATTGGCTCTTTACTTTTAAACACAAAAATATATGTCAATGCGCCTGTCGTTAGCACAATGAAAAGTAGAACTAATATTAGTGATTGTCGTTTTTTCATAGAATTACTGCTAAAGATTTGCGGCTAAAGAAAGTTGGCGATTTTGAAGCTTAAACTTTCTTTCCAAATCCACACTTCAAATGTAAAATAAATTTTCATTAAAGTACAATGCAGTCAATTTTTTTTTAGCCGATGTTACCAGCAGGGCTTTTGTCTGTAAAGGTTAGTTTCATTGTCCAAGATTTAACGTGTCTGACCAGTTTGTTTTTTGCAAATCTTGACTCCATTTCTTACAAGTATATAAAGATAAAAATATTTTTTTTTCGGTTGGCCTGTAGTCAGCCTTTAAATGACTTCCAGGAGAAAAAAGACTAAAATATTCCTTTTTACGTATTCGCCATTCTATAATAGGGAACCAAGAAATTGTCCTGTAAATTTCTACTCGGGAAGTAACTGTCGTATTAATCTACACGAACCAAACACCAGACACAATGCAGTATCGTTTTCGTATGTTTTTGTATCATACCATATCAGAATATATTTTGTAAAAGAGTATCATTGTCGTGTATTTGCGAATCACCAACTATTTGTACTAAACATTTAGCCATCATTTTAAAGCTATAACTTTACCAAACATTACATAAAGTATGGCTTTACTAAAAACCTATAATTGTCAGGTATTAGCTTTACTTTTAGAATATCTAAAGCAAAATATAAATTACTTTATAGGCAAGAAATCACTTTAGCTCTCAAGCATTGCAATACTTAAATTTTTATTCATAAATAGCTTTTTTAATACTTTCATTAATTTCAATTTAGCATATTTTAAGTAAGAACAAAATTATTTTTTTTGGAAGTGTAAATTAATATGCTTTATCTTTGCGCTATCATCAAGAACTCAATTATGAGTGCCAACCGAGCAGAACGCTACGGTGGTAAAGCGATGAGGGTCTTTGCAGACCAAAACGTTCAAGTACTTGCGCTGCAATTTCTCAAATCAATTTTCGGATGACAAAAATTAATTGTTTAACTAATAATTTGTCAATCTATGTATCATTATCTTTTTGCAGCAGCGCCGCCATCACAAAAAAATCTTAGTAAAGTTATTTATCAAATTTCAGATGCTGATCTTAAGCATCATCGGAGTTCAACATTGGCATGCCAATGCCTCTTCACAAAAGAAAATATTAAACCCAAATTAAGCAATAGGAGATTTGGAAAATCGAACTACTTGCTTTAGTTGGGTTAATCCCGATAAAGAAAATGTTATCAGATTTGTAAAAATCTGATTTACAGTTTCTTTATCGTTTACGCATTTCTAATGCGTAATCTGGATTAAATTAATGTTCCGAAAAGTGTTTAACCTGCCACCAAAAGGGGAGCAATAAAGCGCCTAATTTGTGAAATATCTAAAGATTGTCAGCTAATTATTGAAGATAATCTTATTGTTAAATTCAAGCAGAGGGCATCATTGCAAACAGGAACAAGAATTCCACGAAAAAGAATAACCTATTTTTAAAAAGTAAAATTGTATAATGATAGTAAAGACAAAAAAGGAACTGAATTGTATTTTAATTACATTGAGTAAAGTATCAGAATACTATGAAATACATTGTAAAAAATGTAATAATTTGTCATTCTGCATTTATGAGAGAGGAGAAAAAAGTAGGTGGGTGGCTTATGGATTATATCTTCATACATATTGTATTTATTGTGGTTACATTAAGTCAAGTTACCATGATAATAGTTTTATCATCAAAACACATTTATTGAATGATAAACAAACTACGCCAATCAAGAATTGATATTTTAATTTGAAATAAATATTTCATGTCAATCGCAACACAAATCATCAAAATAAATAAACAATAAAAACAACAAAAAGAATGGAAAACAACACACAAAAATCAGACAAAAATTGGCATCAAAAAAGAGTGTTCAAAAATGGATATGGAAAATTTCCATACATCATTTTAAAAGCAGGTTATGCGATGTACATGCAAATCCCTATTCATTTTA
>JBILPB010000095.1:0-13724 GCA_044374175.1 Bacteroidia bacterium
AAATGAAATTCTTCCTTTTGTTAAATCATAAGGACTCATTTCAACTTTTACTTTATCTCCTGGTAGTATTCTGATGTAATGCATCCTCATTTTACCTGAAATATGGGCAGTAATTACATGTCCATTTTCTAATTCCACACGAAACATAGCATTACTTAACGCTTCTATTATTGTTCCATCTTGCTCTATTGATGACTGTTTAGGCATCTATTATTATTTATTTACTTTATTTAATACTTCTTCGATATAGTCAAAAGATGATAACACCTCTGCTCTTTCCTTTTGAACAACCAAAGTATGCTCAAAATGTGCTGATAACTTACCATCTGCAGTTCTTATTGTCCACTCATCTCTATCTCTAACAACTTCCTTTCTACCCATATTAATCATAGGCTCTATCGCAATCACCAATCCACTTTGTAGTAAGGTCCCTTTCCCTTTTTTACCATAATTCGGAACTTCAGGAGATTCATGTAAACTACGACCAATTCCATGGCCTACAAGCTCTCTTACAACTGAGAATCCGGCATTTTCTGCATGATTCTGAATAGCTTCGCCAATGTCGCCTATACGTTTTCCCGAAACAGCTTGGCTTATTCCTGCATATAAACTTTCCTTTGTTACATCAAGTAGTTTTTGAACTTCTGGCTTCAACTGACCTACACCAAAAGTATAGGCCGAATCTCCATAGAATCCTTCTTTAACCACACCACAATCAACAGATATAATATCACCTTCTTTAAGCAGATAATTATTAGGAATTCCATGAACTACCGCTGAATTTACTGAAATACACAGTGAGTTTGGGAATCCATCATATCCTTTGAAAGCTGCTTTTGCACCATGATCTTGAATAAATTGATCAGCTATTTTATCCAAAGCAATGGTGGTAACACCCGGTTTAATATGCTTAGCAACTTCTGCTAAGGTTTTTCCAACAAGTAAAGAACTAACTCTTATTAACTCTATCTCCTCTTTTGTTTTATAATAAAGCATCTCGCTTTCTTCTCTTCTATTAATTAGTCACCATCGATACCGCAGATGGATTGCTTCTTCCCTTAATTCTACCACTTTTCATTAAACCATCATAATGACGCATCAATAAATGACTTTCTATTTGTTGTAAAGTATCCAAAACAACACCTACTAAAATTAATAATGACGTACCTCCGTAAAAATGAGCAAACTGTGCGTTAATTCCTAATTTAGTAGCAAAAGCTGGCAAAATAGCAACAAATGCTAAGAACAATGAACCAGGGAAAGTAATTTTTGACATCACTGAATCAATAAACTCTGCTGTATTCTTTCCTGGTTTTACACCTGGAATAAATCCACCATTTCTTTTCATATCATCAGCCATTTGATTAGGATTAATTGTAATGGCCGTGTAAAAATAAGTAAATGCTATAATCATTACTGCAAACAGAAGGTTATGCCAAAATCCAGTGTAATCTGATATTACAGTCACAAAACCATTTACTGATGATGAATCTGAAAAACTAGCAAATGTCAAGGGAATAAACATAATAGCTTGAGCAAAAATAATAGGCATTACACCAGCAGCATTTACTTTCAGCGGAATATATTGTCTAACACCTCCGTACTGTTTTGCTCCTACAATTTTCTTAGCAAATTGAACTGGAATCTTTCGCGTTCCTTGCACCAAAAGTATTGACACAACAATGATTAAGAATAAACCAACTAATTCAACGAGTAAAACTACTAATCCTCCTCCCGAATTTTCTAATCTAGATACAAATTCTTGAATGAAGGCCACTGGTAAGTTAGCGATAATGCCTATCATAATAATTAAAGAAATACCATTTCCAATACCTTTATCAGTTATCTTCTCACCTAACCACATTATAAAAATGGTACCAGAAAGTAAAATGATGATTGAAGATGCCCAAAACATGGTATCGTTATGCAATCTAGCAGTTACAGGAATTTGTGAAGCAATATATCCTGGAGCCTGCAATACTGTTACCAATACGGTTAAAAAACGAGTATACTGATTTATTTTTTTACGACCACTTTCACCTTCTTTTTGAAGACGTTGAAAATGTGGTATTGCCAAACCCAATAACTGCATCACGATAGAAGCAGATATATAAGGCATAATACCAAGTGCAAAGATAGAAGCTCTTGAAAAAGCTCCACCTGCAAAGATATTAATTAACCCAGCTAATCCTGAAGGGTCACCGTTAGCTGCCTGAAGTGCCTCAGAGTCAACCCCTGGAAGCACTATAAAGGAACCTAATCTGTATATCAACAAGAAACCTAAGGTATTAAGAATTCTAGTTCTTAACTCCTCAATCTTGTAGATGTTTTTTAAAGTATTGATAAAACTTTTCATAGTATAATTAAAGCGTTACTGCTGTACCACCTGCGTTTTCAATTGCTGCTTTAGCAGTTGCTGAAAAAGCATGAACTTTTACATCTAACTTGGCTTTTAGCTCACCGCGACCTAAAATTTTAATTAAATCATTTCGTGAAGCTAAGCCATTATCCATTAAAAGGGCTAGATCAACATTACCTGATTTTGTTTTGTCTGCAAGAATTTGTAATGCATCCAAGTTGATTCCTCTGTATTCAACACGGTTAATGTTTTTGAAACCAACCTTAGGAATTCTTCTTTGCAATGGCATCTGTCCACCTTCGAAACCAACCTTGCTCTTGTATCCTGAACGAGATTTAGCTCCTTTGTGACCACGTGTAGAAGTACCACCTCTACCAGATCCCTGACCTCTACCTATTCTTTTTCTGTTTTTTGTTGAGCCTTCTGCAGGCTTTAAATTACTTAAATCCATTATTTCGTTGAAAATAAACGTTATTAATCAATTATTGAAACAAGGTGACTAACCTTATTAATCATTCCGCGGATGTTTGCATTATCATCTTTTTCAAGCACTTGATGCATCTTTGTAAATCCTAAAGCTCTTAGCGTTCTTTTTTGACGCTCAGGACGATCGATTCCGCTTTTTACTTGTGTTATTTTAATTTTAGCCATTTTTGAGCTTTATATATTATCCGTTAAATACTCTTTGCATACTGATACCTCTTTGTTGAGAAACTGTGATGGCATCTCTCATTTGAACAAGCGCATCTATAGTTGCTTTAACCACATTGTGAGGATTAGAAGATCCTTTTGATTTTGCCAAAACATCTGTTACACCAACGCTTTCTAATACGGCACGCATTGCACCACCGGCAATTACACCAGTACCATGCGCTGCTGGCTTAAGGAATACTCTTGCGCCACTGTATTTTCCATACTGTTCATGCGGCACAGTACCTTTAATGATAGGCACTTTAATTAAGTTTTTCTTAGCATCTTCAATACCTTTAGTAATGGCATCAGTAACCTCTTTTGCTTTCCCTAAACCATAGCCTACAACACCATGCTCGTCACCTACTACAACTATAGCTGAAAAACTAAAAGTTCTACCACCTTTTGTAACCTTAGTAACACGTTGAACACTTACTAACTTATCTTTAAGTTCAATGTCGCTTGATCTTACTTTTTTAATTTGCGCGTTTGACATTTATTTTTTTATTGCAATGTAAATATTAAAAATTTAAACCAGCTTCTCTTGCTGCGTCAGCCAAAGACTTAATTCTACCATGATACAAGTACCCGTTTCTGTCGAATCTAACAGTGCTTAATCCAGCAGCTGTTGCTTTTTCGGCAAGAGACTTACCTACTAAACGAGCTTGCTCAATCTTGTTTACTTTTTGATCTGCTATTTCTTTTACTTTAGATGATGAAGCAACAATTGTTTTACCAGTTGTATCATCTATCAATTGAGCATAAATTTGTTTGTTACTTCTGAAAACGGATAAGCGAGGGTTTTGAGCATCTCCTGTAACTACTTTACGGATTCTCTTTTTGATTCGTTCCCTTCTTGCTTCTTTAGTTAAAGCCATTTTATATACTTTTTATTTTGTTTAAATTCGATTATTTACCTGCTGATTTTCCAGCCTTTCTGCGTAGTTGTTCACCTACAAATTTGATCCCTTTACCTTTATATGGCTCAGGTGGGCGCAATGAACGAATCTTTGCAGCTACCTGACCCAATAACTGCTTATCATGACTGGTCATCGTAATGGTTGGATTTTTACCTCTTTCTGTTAAAGTTACAACTTTAACTTCACTAGGTAATTCTAAACTGATATTATGAGAATAACCAAGAGTTAACTCTAACATTTGACCTGTATTTGCAGCTCTGTAACCTACTCCAACTAACTCTTGCTCTACTTTGTATCCTTCAGAAACACCTTTAACCATGTTGGCAATCAATGAACGGTACAAACCATGCATTGCTTTGTGGGCTTTTTCTTCAGTAGCTCTTTTTAACTCAACTTTGCCATCTACCATTTCTAAAGAAATGCCATCTCTCATTTGTTGTGTTAATTCACCTAATTTTCCTTTTACGGTAACCAAATTACTTGGTGATACCTTCACCTCTACACCTGAGGGAACTTCTATGGGTAATTTTCCTATCCTTGACATTGCTGAAATAAATTAAGATATGTAACAAATAACTTCACCACCGATATTTAAATTTCTTGCTTCTTTATCAGTCATTAAACCTTTAGAAGTAGAAATAATAGCAATACCCAAACCGTTCATTACCTTAGGAAGGTTTGAATGACCTGCATATTTTCTTAAGCCTGGCTTACTCACGCGAAGCAAAGTTCTAATAGCGTTAAGCTTATTTGTTTGGTGATACTTTAAAGCAATTTTAATGTTGCCTTGAATGTTGTTATCTTCAAATTTGTAATTTAAAATATAACCTTTTTCGAAAAGGATTTTTGTAATTTCCTTTTTCATGTTTGAGGCTGGAATCTCAACTACTCTGTGGTTTGCCTGAATGGCATTTCTTAATCTTGTAAGATAATCTGATATTGGGTCTGTCATTTGTTTTATTATATGTTATCTCGCACGCAAGATAATTATATGAATACTAATTTTATTTTATATGTTACCAGCTGGCTTTTACAACACCTGGGATTTTTCCATTTAATGCCATCTCTCTGAAGGTAATACGCGACAAACCGAACTGTCTCATGTAACCTCTTGGTCTTCCTGTTAATTTGCAACGGTTTCTTTGTCTAACAGGAGCAGAATTTCTAGGTAATTTTTGCAAACCTACGAAATCTCCGGCAGCTTTCAAAGCAGCTCTTTTTTCAGCGTATTGATCAGCAAGTTTAATTCTTTTAACCTCTCTTGCCTTCATTGATTCTTTAGCCATATTCCTTTATTTAATTTTTTTGATTTTTAAATGGTAAGCCAAATTGCTTTAACAATGCAAAAGCTTCGGCATCTGTTGGTGATGAAGTTACAAAAGTAATATCCATACCCATAATTTTATTTACTTTATCGATTTGAATCTCTGGAAAGATAATTTGCTCGGTTACCCCCATTGTATAATTTCCTTTTCCATCAAATGATTTTTCATTAACGCCACGGAAATCACGAATACGAGGTAAAGCTACTGAAATTAATCTATCAAGAAATTCATACATTTTATCGCCACGCAAAGTTACTTTAATTCCGATAGGAACACCTTTACGTAATTTAAAATTTGAGATATCCTTTTTAGATTTGGTTGCCATGGCCTTTTGACCAGTGATGGTAGCCATATCAGTCAAAGCCGAGTCAATTAATTTCTTGTCAGAAACCGCTGAACCAATACCTTGATTGATACAAATTTTTCGTAAACGAGGTACTTGCATTGAGCTTTTGTACTCGAATTGCTTTTTTAACGCAGGAACTACATCCTTAGCGTATTTTTCTTTAAGTCTTGGAACGTAAGCCATTATTTTATAACCTCCCCTGTTTTTTTAACGTAACGAACTATTTTACCATCTTCTATTCTTTTTCTTCCAATCTTAGGAGTTTTACCACCTAAAAGCACTGCAAGATTAGAGATATGAATTGATGCTTCTTGTTTTGTAATTCCACCTTGTGGATTAGCTGAGTTAGCTTTAGCATGTTTAGAAACTAGATTAACTCCTTCAACAATTGCTCTTAACTTGACGCGATCGATTTCTAGCACTTTACCTTCTTGACCTCTTGAGTCACCGGCTATTACTTTTACCGTATCGCCTTTTTTTATGTGTAATTTAGTTTGCATGATTATTATTTAATTATAGCACCTCTGGAGCTAATGAAACTATTTTCATAAACTGTTTTTCTCTTAGTTCTCTTGCAACTGGACCAAAAATACGTGTTCCTCTCATTTCGTCAGAAGCATTCAAAAGAACAACTGCATTGTCATCAAATCTTATGTAAGACCCATCTTGACGTTTAACTTCTTTAGCAGTGCGAACTACCACTGCTTTAGAAACAGTCCCTTTTTTAACATTCCCACTTGGTAAGCTATGTTTAACGCTTACAATAATCTTGTCGCCAACTGAAGCATATCTTCTTTTGGTTCCTCCCAACACACGTATACAAAGTACTTCCTTTGCTCCACTGTTGTCTGCTACTAATAGCCTTGATTCCTGTTGTATCATTTTATTCTAATTAAAATCTCAATGAGTCTATAAAAACTATATTATTTTACTTTTTCAAGTACTTCAACCAAACGCCAGTTTTTAGTTTTGCTTAATGGGCGTGTTTCCATAATTTTAACGGTGTCACCTATACTGCAAGTATTGGTTTCGTCATGAGCAACAAATTTTGATGTTTTCTTAACGAATTTCCCATACTTAGGGTGTTTTACCTTACGCTCAATAGAAACAACAATAGACTTGTCCATTTTATTGCTTACTACTAAACCTACTCTTTCTTTGCGAAGGTTTCTTTCCATGATTATTTATTTTTTCTTTTGTTAATTTCTGTTGCCAATCGAGCAACATTTCTACGCGTTGTTCGGATGATTAATGGATTTTCCAATGGCGAAATAGCATGATTCATATTCATTTTTGAAAGTGAAGCTGATTCTGCTGTAAATCGCTCGTTCAACTCTCCATCGTTGAACTCTTTTATGACTGATTGTTTTAACATTGTTTTGATGTATTATGATACGAATTAAACTGTATCTTCTTTATAATCTCTTCTTACAATAAACTTGGTAGTTATTGGTAATTTCTGAGCTGCTAACCTAAGTGCTTCTTTTGCAGTAGCCAATGGAACACCATCAGCTTCAAAAATAATTCTACCTGGCTTTACTACTGCAACCCAATATTCAGGAGCACCTTTACCTTTACCCATACGAACCTCAGCAGGTTTTTTGGTTATTGGCTTGTCTGGAAATATTCTTATCCAAATTTGACCTTCTCTTTTCATAAATCTGGTCACAGCAATACGAGCTGCCTCTATTTGTCTTGCTGTAATCCAAGCTCCTTCTTCAGCTTTTATCGCAAATGAACCCAATGCAATCTGGTTACCGCGCATGGCGTTACCCTTCATCTTCATTTTGTGCATTTTACGAAACTTCGTTCTTTTAGGCTGTAGCATCTTGTTTAAATATTATTGATAATCAAAAAATCTTTCTATTATTTACTTGTTCTTTTCTTCCCTGCATTGGCACCACCACCACCGCTTCGTGGTTTACCATTTCCACCTCTTCCAGGTGCATTTCTTTCAGGCTTTCCTGCTGATGCTCCGGCTGTAGCAGTTTGACCGATATTTGGCGATAAATCTCTTTTTCCAAAAATCTCACCTTTACAAATCCAAACTTTGATCCCTAATCTTCCATAGGTCGTATGCGCTTCAGATAAAGAATAATCAATATCTGCTCTGAAAGTATGCAAAGGAGTTCTTCCTTCCTTATAATGTTCTGTTCTTGCCATTTCTGCTCCAGCTAAACGACCAGAAATACTTACTTTAATTCCTTCTGCTCCTATTCTCATCGAAGAGGCAATAGCTGTTTTGATAGCTCTTCTAAAAGAAATCCTCCCTTCAATTTGACGAGCAATGCTATCACTAACTAACTGAGCATCTAACTCTGGACGCTTAATTTCGTATATGTTAATTTGAACATCTTTTTTAGTAATCTTTTTTAACTCTTCTTTCAATTTATCCACTTCTTTCCCACCCTTTCCAATAATGATACCTGGACGAGCTGTATTGATAGTAACTGTAATTAATTTTAATGTTCTTTCAATGATAATTTTTGAAATACTACCTTTTGCCAAACGAGCGTTCAGGTAATTACGGATTTTGAAATCTTCAACCAATTTATCAGCATAATGATTACCACCATACCAATTAGAATCCCATCCTTTGATGATTCCTAATCTGTTGCTTATCGGGTTAGCTTTTTGTCCCATGAATTCTTTGAAAGTATTTAAATATTAATTTACTGCTATTTTGCTATCCAAAACCAATGTTACATGGTTTGAACGTTTTCTAATTCTGTACCCTCTACCTTGAGGAGCGGTACGCAATCTTTTCATTTGTAATCCGCTATCCACGAATACTTCTTTGATGTAAAGATTACTTTCTTCTAAACGAAGGCCTTCGTTTTTGGCGCGCCAGTTAGAGATTGCAGATAATAACAATTTCTCTAAACGACCTGAGGCTTCTTTTGGGTTGTATTTTAATAAATACAAAGCTTTATCTATACTTAAACCTCTTACCATATCAGCTACTAATCTCATCTTACGAGGAGAAGTAGGACAATTATTAAGTTTTGCAAAACTAACAGTTTTGTTTGCTTCTTTTCGCTCTTCGGCTACTTTATGTTTTCTAACTCCCATTTTGTTATCTCCTTACAATATTATTTAGATCCTTTATCTTTCTTTTGACCAGCATGACCTCTGAAGTTTCTTGTTGGAGAAAACTCTCCTAACTTATGCCCTACCATATTTTCAGTTGCATACACAGGAATAAATTTATTTCCATTGTGAACAGCAATTGTTTGTCCTACAAAGTCAGGAGTAATCATTGATCTTCTAGACCAAGTTTTGATTACTGTTTTTTTACCACTAGCAACAACTGCCAATACTTTTTTCTCTAATTTGTAGTCTATAAAAGGACCTTTTTTAAGTGAACGTGCCATTTCTATTTTTTTAGTTGTGAACCCACTCTTTTAGTTGAGGGCCATTAAACCGTTATTATTAATAATTATTTTTTTCTACCTTCTAATATATACTTACTTGAAGCTTTCTTTGGGTATCTAGTTTTGTATCCTTTAGCTGGGATTCCCTTACGAGAACGTGGATGACCACCTGAAGCTCTACCTTCACCACCACCCATTGGATGATCCACAGGATTCATCACAACTGGCCTTGTTCTTGGTCTGCGACCTAGCCAACGTGAGCGACCAGCTTTACCGCTAATCTCTAGGTTATGATCGGCATTGGATACAGCACCAATTGTTGCTTTACAAGTTAAAAGAATCATTCTGGTTTCACCAGAAGGCATTTTAACAACAGCATATTTATCTTGACGTGCTGCTAACTGAGCATAAGTTCCTGCACTTCGTGCCATAACAGCACCTTGTCCTGGATGCAATTCGATAGCATGAATGATTGTACCTAATGGAATTTCACTCAATAACAAAGCATTACCTACTTCGGGAGCAGCACCTTTACCTGACATTACTTTTTGCCCAACTTTTAAACCAGCAGGTGCAATCATGTATCTTTTTTCGCCATCTTTATAAAATACCAGAGCAATACGAGCACTGCGATTTGGATCATACTCAACAGTCTTTACTGTTCCTTCAATTCCATCTTTACTTCTTTTGAAATCAATTACACGGTAGTTCTTTTTGTGACCACCGCCAATATAGCGCATTGTCATTTTACCGGTTTGATTCCTACCCCCTGATTTTTTAACAGGCTCTAATAAGCTTTTTTCAGGTTTTGAAGCAGTTACTTCTTCAAAAGTATTTGCCATTTTAAAACGCTGCGAAGGCGTTAATGGGCGTAATTTTCTAAGTGCCATCTCTAATTAAATATTACTGTAAAAATCAATTGTTTCACCTGCTTTTAAAGATACCACTGCTTTCTTATGACGGTTAGTTAATCCAGAAACAGGGCCTCTTTTAGTATTGCGGGTTTTAATTTTACCAATGTAGTTTTGCGTCCAAACTTTCACAACATTTACATTGTAAGCTTTTTCGATAGCATTTTTAATGTCAATTTTATTGGCATTAGCATGAACAACAAACCCAAAACGGTTCATTTTTTCTCCTGCTGCTGTCATTTTTTCGGTAATTACCGGCTTTATTAGTGTTTCCATCTTGGAAAAAATCTTATATTTTAGTTAAATAATTTCTCAATTTCGGCCAAAGAACCCTCTGATAAAATCAGATTATGGGCGTTTAAAACATCGTAAGTGTTTATATTAGAAGCGCTTACGACTTTTGTGTTGCCTAAATTACGAGCCGACAAATATACATTTTTATTTAATTCTGAAAGCACTAATAATGTTTTTTTATCTAAAACATTTAAGTTTTTCATTAAATCCAAGTATTTCTTGGTTTTAGGGGCATCGAAATTGAAGTTTTCAACAACAGTAATTTTATTGTCTTTTGCTTTATAAGACAAAGCTGATGCTCTTGCTAATACCTTCAATTTTTTATTTAACTTGAAGCTATAGTTACGAGGACGTGGACCAAAGAATCTACCTCCACCTATCATTGTGCCAGATTTTCTACTACCAGCACGCGCACCTCCAGTACCCTTTTGACGTTTCAATTTTCTTGTACTGTAAGATACTTCAGCTTTCTCTTTAGCTTTGTGAGTACCTTGACGTTGGTTAGCCAAGTATTGCTTCACATCTAAATAAATAGCATGATCATTTGGTTCTATACCGTAAATATCTTTATTAAGAACAACCTTATTGGCCGTTTCTTTACCCTCTTTATTTATTACCTTTAGTTCCATTTTATTTTTCTACTAAAACGTAAGAACCTTTTGCTCCTGGCACCGAGCCTTTGATAATCAAAAGATTTTTATCAGTTAACACTTTTAATATTTCTAAGTTTTGTACTTTAACTCTGTCACCACCCATTCTTCCTGCCATACGCATACCCTTGAATACTCTTGAGGGAAATGATGAAGCTCCTAATGAACCCGGTGCTCTTAGCCTGTTGTGTTGACCATGAGTTTGACCACCTACTCCAGCAAAGCCATGACGTTTTACAACACCCTGAAATCCTTTACCTTTTGAAGTACCAACAACATCGACAAAATCACCTTCTGCAAACAGGTCAACATTAATTATATCACCCAATTTTTTAGCGTCTGTAAAACCTTTAAATTCTACCAATTTACGCTTTGGCGTTGTTTGTGCTTTGGCAAAATGACCCATCATAGCTTTCGATGTGTGCTTTTCTTTGCGCTCATCGTAACCTAGTTGAACAGCTTCATAACCGTCAACTTCTGTGGATCTTACTTGCGTTACTACACAAGGACCAGCTTCAACTACTGTGCATGGTATTATTTTACCATTGGCATCATAAACACTGGTCATTCCTACTTTTTTACCAATTATTCCTGACATTATTATTTAATTTAAAAACTCTTTAATTTAATTAATTACTTATATTTTACTCAAAAATCCTTACACTTTAATCTCTACCTCTACCCCACTTGGTAATTCTAAACGCATTAAAGCATCTACTGTTTTTGATGTTGAACTATAAATGTCTAACAATCTTTTGTATGAGCATAATTGAAATTGTTCTCTCGCTTTTTTGTTTACATGCGGTGAGCGCAAAACTGTATAAATTTTCTTGTTTGTTGGTAATGGAATTGGTCCATTAACCACTGCTCCTGTAGACTTCACGGTTTTTACGATTTTTTCTGCAGATTTATCCACTAAATTGTAATCGTAAGACTTAAGTTTGATTCTGATTTTTTGGCTCATTTTATTTTTATAAAGAACTATAAATACTAAACTTTTTCTGCTTTCTTGCCTTTAATTTTTGCTACCACTTCATCAGCAACACCTCTTGGAGCTTCCTGATAGTGATCAAATTCCATCGTGGAAGATGCTCTACCTGAAGTAATGGTACGCAATTGGGTAACATATCCAAACATTTCGGCTAAAGGTACTTTAGCTTTTATTACTTGGGTATTATTTTTAGAGTCCATTCCTTCAATTTGTCCTCTTCTTTTATTTAAATCTCCTACAACATCACCCATGTTTTGCTCAGGTGTTAAAACCTCAATTTTCATGATTGGCTCCAACAATACTGGCTTACATTTTGGTAAAGCCTCTCTGAAAGCAGTTCTTGCACAAATTTCAAATGATAATGAATCAGAATCGACCGCATGGTATGAACCATCTAACAATCTTACTTTCATAGAATCCATCTGAAAACCAGCCAAAACACCATTAACCATTGCAGCTCTGAATCCTTTTTCAACAGAAGGTATATATTCACGAGGAATGTTACCACCAACAATTTCATTAACAAATTGTAAAGCATCCTTAGCTATATCCCAATCAGCGTCTACTGGTGAAATAACAACTTTGATGTCAGCAAACTTACCTCTACCACCTGTTTGTTTCTTGTAAACTTCGCGGTGTTCTACTGAACCGTTGATTGTTTCTTTATATGATACTTGCGGCGCACCTTGGTTAACCTCAACTTTAAATTCTCTTCTTAAACGATCAACAATAATCTCTAAGTGCAACTCTCCCATCCCACTAATTACAGTTTGACCTGAATCCTCATCAGTATGCACCTTAAAAGTAGGATCTTCTTCAGAAAGTTTATTAAGAGCAACACCTAATTTATCCAAGTCAGCTTGTGTTTTTGGTTCAATTGCAATACCAATCACTGGCTCTGGGAAATTCATAGCTTCTAATACAATAGGATTTTTTTCATCACACAATGTATCTCCAGTACGAATATCTTTAAATCCAACAGCAGCACCTATATCACCGGCTTCGATGAATTCGATTGAATTTTGTTTGTTAGCGTGCATTTGAAAGATGCGAGATATACGCTCTTTATTTCCACTTCTAGTATTAAAAACATAAGATCCTGCATCAAGACGACCTGAATAAGCACGGAAGAAAGCTAAACGACCTACAAATGGATCAGTTGCAATTTTAAACGCAAGAGCAGTAAATGGTTCTTTAGCATCTGGCTTACGAACCACTTCTTCACCTGTATCAGGATTAGTTCCTTTCGTGTTTTCTTTATCAAGTGGTGAAGGCATTAATTCCATCACTAAATCCAACATTGTTTGAACACCTTTATTTTTGAAAGATGAACCACATACCATTGGAACAATCTTATTTGCTAGACATGCTTGACGAAGTGCGTTAAGAACCTCGGCCTCAGTGATTGTTTCTGGTGCATCAAAAAACTTCTCCATCAATTTCTCATCAAATTCAGAAACTGACTCTAGTAATTTCTCTCTCCATTCTAAAACATCATCCTTCATATCATCAGGAATAGGAACTTCAGTAAAAGTCATTCCTTTATCTGCTTCGTTCCAAACTATGGCACGGTTGTTAATTAAATCTACAACACCAATAAAAGTTTCTTCAGCCCCTATTGGTAATTGAAGTGGAACAGCGTTACCACCTAGTACTTCACGAACCTGTTTTACTACACTTAAAAAATCGGCACCAGATCGGTCCATTTTATTTACGAAACCTAATCTAGTAACGTTATAATTGTTAGCCAAACGCCAATTGGTTTCAGATTGAGGTTCAACACCATCAACCGCAGAAAACAAGAAAACTAAACCATCTAGTACACGCAAAGAACGATTTACTTCAACAGTAAAATCTACGTGAC
>JBILPB010000225.1:0-3857 GCA_044374175.1 Bacteroidia bacterium
TACTTTTTCATCATAGACGCGCTGCTCCATAAGCTTGTTGGTGAAAAGAACACCAACAAGGAGTAAGTAAATCATAGACGCGCTGCTCCATAAGCTTGTTGGTGAAAAGAACACCAACAAGGAGTAAGTAAATCATAGACGCGCTGCTCCAAAACCTTGTTGGTGAAAAGAACACCAACAAGGAGTACATCATAGACGCGCTGCTCCATAAGCTTGTTGGTGAAAAGAACACCAACAAGGAGTAAAATTTGCCCAAATAATTACTGTTTTCCATCTGCTGCCGAAGCATCGCGAAGCATCGGCATCAGCCGCTCATTAATTTATTGCAACACCAAATATTTATCCTTTAAAATAGGAATGACACTCGTTTGATCTAAGGTTAAACAATATTTAATATCGTCCTTTAAACCCATGGCAGACAGGCGCTCTTTGTGTGAAGAGTAATTCAAAAACTTATATGGATTTTGATGTGCTTGCTGGTATAAATACATGGTAGCTAATGCCCCATCAAGCAATTTAAATGATTGATGTTTACTTAAAATTTCGGAAACTGCACCTGCAAATAAAGTATCTTCTAAATTAAATTTATTTTTCCAACCACTGCAAAGCAATAAGATGGATTTATTTTCTTGCACCAACCAATCGCATAAAGCCGTCATATTTAAAAAAGAACCAATCACTACAGCGTAGGCATTTTTAGCAGCTTCAATGGCCTGGGTGCCATTGGTAGTGGTAATTACAACTGTTTGTCCTTTTATTTTATCAGTCATGTAACTGTAGGGCGAATTGCCAAAATCGAAGCCTTCAATGGCAATGGCATTGCGCTCTGCACCCACCAAATAACCTTGTTGTTTATAGGCCAATGCTTCTTCAATAGTGGCCACTGGTATCATTTTTTCAACGCCATATTTGAAGGCGGTGCAAATGGCAGAAGTGGCTCGCAACACATCAATTACAACCACAATTTGTCCCTCTTTTTCATACACTGGGTATAAAAAGGGAGAAAAACAAACATCAATTTGTGCTTTTTCTGACATATAAATGTCTTTTTATTTCTTTAAAAATGGCACTTTCACTACGATGGCTTTCAACAAACGGTCGCGCACTTTTATAAAAATTTCTGTACCTGTTTTGCTATGCGCTGTTGCAACATAACCCATGCCCAAGCCTTTTTGCAAGGTTGGCGATTGTGTTCCTGAAGTTACTAAACCAATATTATTTCCAGCGGCATCGCAAATTTCATAATCGTGGCGAGGAATACCACGATCTATCATTTCGAAACCAACCAATTTTTTTGCAACACCGTTTTCTTTTTGAGCCAATAAGTTTTTACTGTTGGTAAATTCTTTAGTAAACTTGGTAATCCAGCCCAAACCAGCTTCAATAGGCGATGTAGTGTCATTGATATCATTGCCATACAAGCAAAAACCCATTTCTAAACGCAGGGTGTCTCGTGCACCTAAACCAATAGGTCTGATACCAAAGTTAGCGCCAGCTTTAAATACAGCCTCCCAAATTTGATTGGCATGTTCGTTTTCAAAATAAATTTCAAAACCACCTGCTCCAGTATAACCAGTGGCAGAAACCAATACATTATCAATACCAGCAAATTTTCCTTTCTCGAAAGTATAATACACCATAGCTGCCAAATTGATATCGGTAAGCGATTGCAATGCCTCCGCTGCTTTTGGACCTTGAATGGCCAATAAAGAAGTTTTCTCACTGATGTTATGCATTTCTACACCTTTAGTATTACGTGCACTAATCCAATCCCAGTCCTTATCAATGTTTGAAGCATTAACAACCAACATGTATGATTCTTCTGTCATTCTGTATACCAACAAATCATCAACAATACCACCTTGTTCATTTGGTAAGCAACTATATTGTACTTTCCCATCTGATAAAGCAGCGGCATCATTACTCGTTACGCGTTGAATTAAATCGATCGCATCTTTACCTTTTAAAATAAACTCACCCATGTGCGAAACATCAAAAACACCAACAGCATTTCTAACAGTATCGTGCTCTGCATTAATCCCTTCGTATGATACAGGCATGTTATAGCCTGCAAAAGGAACCATTTTAGCATTTAATTTTATGTGTGTTTCAGTTAAGGCAGTATTCTTTATCATTGAATTAAGTTTTAATTATTGGGGCGCAATTTGCCAATTTTTTATGAAATGCTAGAATTCAGTTATCAATATTTATGAAAAAAGCGCTAAAAAGTTTACTGTGTTTGATTGAACCGAATAATTTTCCACAATTTTCTTTCTTGTATTTTGAGCCATTTCTAAAAGCAGTTCATGGTCTTGTATCAGTTTTTCGATGGCCAACTTCCAGTCTTCTGGTGTTTTACATATAAATCCATTGATACCATCATCCACAATTTTTGTATTAACACCCACTGGCGAAACTAAGGCAGGTATGCCCAAAGCCATATATTGTAAAGCTTTAAAACCACATTTGCCGGCAGCCCAAGGGTCATCTTTAAGCGGCATAATACCTATATTAAATCCTAACAAATCTTGTATCTCATCTTCTTTTTGCCACTTTATAAATTTAAAAGATTTTAAAGCTAAGGCAGGTGGAATATCAGCAATTACTTGTAATTCAAAACTATATTTAGTTTCAAGGCTTTTTAGCACCTCCACAATTTCATTCAGATAGCGCGTGGTACTGTGGCTCCCAGTCCAACCAATTACAAATTTTTCTTTATTTTGATTGCTTATCTGATTATGATAATTCACCGTATCAATGGTGGTAGGATTATAAACCACATTGTTATTATATTGCTTCGCAAAGTTGCACAAGTAATCGTTTCCGCAAGAAACCTTGTAAGCCCATTTGCATAATACTTTACTGTTTGAATACCATTTAATAAAGGAGAAAAATTTGTTGCTTTCCGAAAAATTGGGCAGCCAGATAGCATCATCAAAATCGTAAATTATTTTTTTACGAAGCACTTTTGCAATTAAAAATTCAATCACAGGCGGGCCCAGTGGAGCTGCCTCGCGATGAATAAATACATAATCAAACTTATTTATTTTAGGCAATAAAAGTAAACGATTAAGGTATCCTCTTATGATGCGTAAAAACTTACTGAAAAAATGGCCAGGATGATATAATATTTTCCAGGCATTATCACTCAAATAAGCATGTGTCTCAAAGCGATAGCCTCTTTCTTTTAAAATGTCCAAATACTGCACAAACCTAAAACGCTGACTAGGCGCTTCGTTGAGTGGATACGGAAATAAAAAAATAATTGAAGGCTTCATACATTTTAAAGTGCCAACAAATAAAAGCATTTTTTTTATACTCCTTTTTAATTGTTTATTTTTAGGACTACACTACAAATGTTATTGAGTAGATTAACATGCTAGAAATAAGTTCTTTCTATATTAATTTCAAATTATAGACCATAATTTTTGGCCCAGGTAAAACCATATTGGCTAATTCATGAACTTCTTCTATATAAAAGTAGAAATTACATTAAAGCTATGAGGTGAATATATTGTAGAAATTATATTCATTGCTGAAACACAACCTAACCCGTTTTTAATTTATTACCAAAAGATAGATTGAGCTTCATGTAAAAAAAAATAATATTTTTGCACTCATACTTTTTTCTATGAGCGCTCAGTTACAACTTTTGAATGCAGATGCCTTTAACCACACAATCAAGCGCTTGTGTTACGAATTAATTGAGAATCATAACAACTTTAAAAATACTGTTATAATTGGTTTGCAGCCAAGAGGTATTTACTTAAGTGGTCGTATTTGCAAGGAACTAAATAACATTACTGGTTTAGAAAATATTCCTAATGGACATTTAGATGTTACCTTTTACAGAGATG
>JBILPB010000289.1:0-3831 GCA_044374175.1 Bacteroidia bacterium
ATTGGGTTGAACCATTTAATAAAGGAATTGCTCGGGTTCAGATGAATGAATTATATGGCCTAATAAATACAAAGGGCGATAGTATTTTGCCTTGTAATTTTGATATAATTTCTAAATTTAGTGAAGGTTTAGCGCTTATTGCGAAAGATGATAAGTGCGGTTATATTGACGAGCAAGGTAAAATGACCATTCCAATGATTTATGATTGCAGGACCGAAAATGATGTTTTTGGTTTATTTAAAAATGGATACGCTAAAGCAACTAAAAAAAACAAGAGAAGTTTAATTGACCAAAATGGGAAGGCAATAATACCCTTTGAATATTCCGATGTTGATTTATTAGCTGAAGGATTGATTCCTGTAAAGAAAAAATCGAAGTGGGGATATGCAGATATTTCGGGCAAACAAATTATTAAAATAAAATACGACAAGGCCGAGTCTTTTTCAAATGGTTTAGCGGTGGTTAAAATTAAAGGTAAATACGGCTATATCGACAATAAGGGTAAAATGCAAATTGAAGCAATTTACGAAGAAGCACAAAGTTACAGAAAAGAAGGAGCTATTGTAAAGAAGGAAGGCAAATACGGAATGCTTAACGCGTCGGGAAAATTTACTTTTGCGTTAGAATACGATAAAATAAGCTTTACAGATAATGGCCTCATTGTTTTTGAAAAAAACGGCAAAAAAGCACTATTTTACCCCACTCAAATGCGCTTTATTTATAAGGAAAAGGGATTTTAACTGATATTTTTTGGATATTTAAGAGATTTTTTTTAGTTTCGCGCTCCGCTTTAAAAAGTGGAATAAATTATTAACTAACTAAATTATTATTAACCATGTTGAACAACTATGAAACCGTTTTCATTATGACTCCCGTTTTGTCTGATGAACAGGCAAAGGAAACGGTAAGCAAGTACAAACAATTACTTGCAGCAAATGGCGCCAAATTGGTGCACGAAGAAAGTTGGGGCCTAAAAAAACTGGCTTACCCAATTCAAAAAAAATCGTCAGGTTTTTATCACCTGATTCAGTTTCAAGCACCAGGTAACTTTATTGCTGACCTTGAAATTAACTTTAAGCGTGATGAGCGCATTATTCGCTTCCTTACTGTTTCACTCGACAAGCATTCATTAGCTTGGGCAGAAAAGAGAAGAGCTAAGAAAACAGAAACTAAAGAAGTAACCGCTTAATTTTAAAAAGAAATGTCAAAAGCACCAGAAATTAGATACCTAAACCCTGTAAGCGTTGAGGTTAGCAAGAAAAAATATTGCCGTTTTAAAAAATCAGGCATTAAATATATCGACTATAAAGATGCAGATTTCTTATTGAAATTTGTAAATGAACAAGGTAAAATTTTACCTCGTAGATTAACAGGAACTTCTGTTAAATATCAACGTAAAGTTGGTACTGCTATCAAAAGAGCGCGTCATTTAGGTTTAATGCCTTATGTTGCCGATTTATTAAAATAATCTAAGGAGGATATACTATGAAAGTAATATTAAAGCAAGAGGTTAAAAACCTTGGAGAAAAAGACGAATTGGTAACTGTAAAAAATGGTTATGGTTCAAACTTCCTTATTCCAAAAGGAATGGCAATTTTGGCTACCGAAAGTAACCAAAAGCAATTGGCTGAAACCATGAAACAAAGAGCTTTCAAAATTGAAAAACAAAAGAAAGAAGCTCAAAAAGTAATTGATTTCTTAAAAGATGTAACTATTAAAGTTGGTGCTAAAGCTGGCGAAAATGGTAAAATATTTGGTTCTGTAACTTCTATTCAAATTGCTGATGCTATCCGCAAATTAGGGCACGAAGTAGATCGTAAAGCCATTATCATTAACGAAGAGAATATCAAAACTTTAGGTACATACACCGCCAAGTTAAAATTAATGAAAGATATGATTGCTGAAATTAAATTTGAAGTAATTGAAGAATAATTAATGATTGAAATTCAAAAAAGCCCTAAAGGAGTAATTCTTTAGGGCTTCTTTATTTTAATTAAAAATCAATTTTTAACCTCCAATATTTACAAATAGTTAAAAAAAAGGAATTGACGCATATCCCTTCTATTTTAATTTAAAACAACGAATGGACGAATTATTCAATTGGGTAATCTTTTATAGCTTTTTGTAGATTTTTTGTAACATTAAAATCAAATTCAAACAAATTGTGTTCATTAAAGAGTAAAATAATAAAATCTTGATTCTTTATTTTTTCTGAAAGTGTTGATGAATCAACTATTTTATTTGCAGCATAAGCTCCATTATTGGCGAAATAAATAACATTATTGTAATACCAAAACTCACTATCCTTATCAAATATGTTTTGAAAAAATGGATAGGTATGAATCCAAGCCCAAGAAAAGCTATCGCCAATTAGAATTGCTTTAGGCTTGTATTTACTTTGGTCATCTTTAAATTTTATATTGGGATAATACAATTGATTGCATGGTAATTTGTACATTAAATTCAATAAATCCATCAGGTCATTATCGTAATATTTGGGCTCTTGAGTAGTATAGCCTTTTTCAATTACACAATCAACCATGTCGATATTTCTTATTTTTTCTAAATAATGAATTAAACTATCGGCTGCTAAACTAGAGCCAAAGCCATTCCAATGCGTACCTAAATTAGAGAAAAGAGGATGGTTTACTTTATTTTTTATCTTTAAAAAATAATTTCTAAAGTCAATAAAATTAATTTTTTGATGTTTAAATTCTTTGATGTAGGTATCATAATTAGTGGTAGTTTTTTTCTCTAATCCAGGATAGTTATTTGGAATATCCTGAGGGTAGATAGAAGATTTAGCAGGTGCAATTAAAGTAACAAGTGTAATATTTTTGCTTGCTAACTCTTTTTGCAGCTCGGCCAATGCTGAAGTGCGTTTTTTTATAGTATCAACACCTAGGTAATCTTTACCGATATATGAATCGATATAATAATCTTCAAAAATTTGATGATGCTTACCAACAAGCACCATTTTTGCAGCTGATTGATTAAACAGATTAAAGTTAATTTGGTTATTGCTCCTCACGTACAAATTGTGCAATTTTAAATTAAATTCAAAGTAATTGATTAAGCTATCTTGAAAATTATTGTTGAACCAATTTGGCAATGTAAGTTTGGGCTTATTGGGTATACTATAGGCGCCCGCCAGAGGTTTTGAAGCAAAATTGGGCATAAAAAACAATATTTGCTCTGAACATATCAAAACAAAAAACAGCATAAAAAATATAGATTTGAGCGCTTTCATTTTTTAAAATCTATAATATATAAATGGATTAAAACCACTGCTGTTAATGCCTATAACACATAAAATAAAAAGTAAAATCAAAATTATGCCCTTCAAAAAAATTGTTACCCAAGCTTTTTGAAACTTTAAAAAAGTATTATAAACCTTTACCATTGGTAACACACAAATCAAAAAGGCGATGAACAGTATAAACCAGAATTTTGTTGTCGTTTCAATCACAGGAATATCGCCATTAAAAGGAACAAACATTTTACCAATATAGCTCAAAGAAAAGGCTATTGTATTGGCTTTAAAAAACACCCAACCAATCATTACGAGTATAAATGTGATTAATGTTTGAATTGGCTTAAACAAATAACTTGTTATTTTAATAAATATCACTCGGTCTAAAATCAATAAAAATCCATGATAAGCCCCCCAAATAACAAATGTCCATGAAGCGCCATGCCACAATCCTGAAACTAAAAACACAAGCCACAGGTTAAAAAAGTTGCGCGTTTTAGAAACCTTATTGCCTCCTAAAGGAATATAAAGATAATCTTTCATGAAACGGCCTAAAGTAATATGCCACCTCCTCCAAA
>JBILPB010000088.1:0-14188 GCA_044374175.1 Bacteroidia bacterium
AAATTAGAAATAAATATTTGGAATAGAGAAGATATAAAACAATTAGTACGTTCTTCAGGGTCAGTGGCTGCTAATTATATTGAAGCAAACGAAAAATTGGGAGAAAAAGATTTTTTAATGAAATTAAGAATATGTAAAAAAGTAGCGAAAGAAAACATTTTATGGTTAAGGTTAATCGATATACATTCAGAAGATTTAGAAATAGAAAGGACACATTTAATTAATGAAGCAATTGAGTTAAAAAACATCGTTGGTGCTATTTACAAAAATAATATAAGCAAATACAATTAGTCAATAAGTAATGTTTGAAATTTAGTTGTATAAATTAGTATTTAAAATTTAGAATTTAGGATTTATTATTTAGAATTTATTATCGTTATGAAACACAATATACTTGAAATTTGCTACTTGATAGGTTCCATCACCTTTATAGTTGGCTTAAAAATGATGGGAAATGCAAAAACTGCAAGAAAGGGTAATCTTATTGCGGCAGTTGGTATGATCATTGCCATTTTTGGAACTATTTTTCTTCATGATAATGAAGTTAGTCCAATTATTTACGGATTGATTTTTGGCGCTATAGGTATTGGAACTGTTATTGGCTGGATGACGGCAAAGAAAGTGCAAATGACTAAAATGCCTGAACTTGTTTCAATGTTTAATGGTATGGGAGGTGCCTGTGCTGCATTAATTTCCATTATTGAGTACAATCACATGCAACATGGTAATGTGGCTAGCACTTCTGTTGGGGAGCTAACAGCAATTATGGCCGGATTAATCATAGGTACTGTATCCTTTTCGGGAAGTATTATTGCATACTTAAAGTTGAACGGCACTATGGCAAAACCTGTGCGATTGCCAAAGTATAATATCATTAATACTATTATTATGATTGCTGTGCTTGCCTTTGGCGCGTATATGGTAATAACAGGTGGAAACATGATGTTGTTGTATTTATTATTTGCAGCAGCAATTATTTATGGTGTCTTATTTACCATTCCAATTGGTGGTGCCGATATGCCTGTTGTTATTTCTTTACTGAACTCGTTTACCGGATTGGCTGCGGCTTTTGGAGGTTTTCTTTACGATAACAAAGTAATGCTTACAGGAGGTATTTTGGTTGGTTCAGCTGGTACATTACTTACATTAATTATGTGTAAAGCAATGAACAGACCTTTAAGCAACGTTATTTTTGGTGCATTTGGAGGTGGCGCAGGTACAGCTGATGCAGGTGCTGAAACTAATGGTTCAATCAAGGATATTGGTGTAAGTGATTTAGCTATTTTAATGAACTATAGTAAAAAAGTAGTTATTGTGCCAGGTTATGGATTAGCTGTAGCACAAGCACAGCATGTTATTCATGAATTAGAACTTTTATTAGAAGAGCGTGGCGTTGAAGTAAAGTATGCGATACATCCTGTTGCTGGTCGTATGCCAGGTCACATGAATGTGCTCTTAGCAGAAAGTAATGTATCTTACGATAAGATGGTGGAGATGGATGAAATTAATCCTGAGTTTGATCAAACGGATGTAGTGTTGGTGGTTGGAGCAAATGATGTTGTAAATCCTGCGGCCAAGTCAGATCCATCATCTCCAATTTACGGAATGCCAATTTTAGAGGTTGATAGAGCCAAAAATATTATAGTAAATAAACGCAGTATGAGTGCTGGATATGCCGGTATTGATAACTTGCTATTTTACGATCCTAAATGCAGTATGTTCTTTGGTGATGCTAAAAAAGCGCTCACATCGCTTGTTGCAGAAATAAAAACTTTATAATTTATATGCAGTGTTTCAATTAAAAGCATTGTAATTTTAATATCCAAAAAGTATGACCAACAGCGAGATTGCCGATAGTTTAAAATTGACGGCTAACCTTTTAGAGTTGTTGGAAGACAATCCATTTAAGATTAAATCATTACTAAATGCGTCATTTAAAATTGACAAGTTAGAAGTTGATTTGGATGCTTTGTCGCAGCAAGAAATTGAAAAATTAGAAGGTATAGGCAAAAGCACCGCAACTAAAATTAATGAACTAAACCAAACAGGTACTACTAGCGAGCTACAAGAGCTATTTTTGAAAGTGCCTATTGGTGTAATTCAAATGATGGATGTAAAAGGTATTGGTCCCAAAAAAGTAGCCTTGTTGTGGAAGAATTTGGCCATTGAAAGTCCAGGCGAATTGTTATATGCGTGTAATGAAAATCGTTTAGTTGAGTTAAAAGGATTTGGTGAAAAAACACAAAGTGCTATCAAGAAATCAATTGAATTTACCTTGTCTAATCAGGGTAAATATTTATTTGCAGAAATTGAAGACGAGGCAAAAAGTATCTTAATGCAATTGCAACATAAATATCCTCTGGAGCAATTTAGTTATGTGGGGGCATTTCGTAGAAAGTTTGAAATTATTGAAGGCCTAGAAATATTAACTACCAAAACAGATTTGGCATTAGAAGAAATCGAATTCAATGCCCACATTGCAATTGAAATTAAATTAGCAACGCCTCAGAATTTTGGTACAGAATTGTTTAAGTTAAGTGCCTCTAACGAGTTTTTGAGTGCATTTGATATTAAGTGTGGTTTTGTAGAACAAGATGCCTTAGAAGAGGATATATTTTTAAAAAATAACCTTTCATACATCATGCCTTCCATGCGTGAATATGGGCAGGTAATAAATTTAGCGCAAGATGGCCGTTTATCTGACATTATACAACTGAATGATTTAAAAGGTATTTTTCATGTGCATACCAAATACAGCGATGGAGCTAGCACTGTAAAAGATATGGCAGCAGCTGTGCAAGCAAAAGGCATGCAATATATTGGCATTACCGATCACAGTCGCTCTGCTTTTTACGCCAATGGTTTAACTGCGGAGCGCGTATTGCAGCAGCATCAAGAAATTGAAGCATTGAACAAATCTTTTGCTCCCTTTAAAATATTTAAAGGCATTGAAAGTGATATTTTAAATGATGGAAGTTTAGATTACGAAGATGATATTTTGAAGCAATTTGATTTTGTAATTGCCTCGGTACACAGTGTGCTCAAGATGGATGTAGAAAGAGCCACCAATCGTTTACTAAAGGCCATTGAAAATCCATATACAACTATGCTGGGTCATATGACTGGAAGATTGTTGTTGTCTCGAGAAGGATATCCTTTACACATGCAAAAAATTATTGATGCCTGTGCTGCTAACAAGGTAATTATTGAATTAAATGCAAATCCCTATCGTTTAGATATTGATTGGAGATTTATTAGTAGCTGTATGGATAAGGGAGTGCAAGTTTCTATTAATCCAGATGCACATAGTATTAAAGGTTTAGATGATGTGCAGTATGGAATTTATGTGGCTCAAAAAGGATTATTGACAAAGGAAATGTGCTTTAATGCGCATAGTTTAAATGATATTGAACAGGTTTTTAAAAGTTAATAAGACGTTGAAGGCATGCACTTGTTAAGAGATTTTTTAATTTATTTTTTTTCTGATTGCAACTTTTTTTACTGTGTAATATTGGTTTAAAAAGTAGAAGCGTAAAGCCATTAATTATTTGATGAGGTATAACTGCGCAGTAAAATCGTAAAATCGAAGCTGAGCTTCGGTTTATTTTAATTTAGCATCCCTATGGAATACTCGCGTGGATATGTTTTGAGAGCTATTTTTGAAAATCGTACGCTGAATTTATTGCCTCAAAATTAATATTGTAGTTGCTTTTAAATTGACCTGTTGTTAACTTTTAACTTCCACTTCAAGATGCCGAGCGGAGCTCTAACAATTAAAAAACACGAAGTGAAACTTCGTGTTTACAGGGGTAATACTTGCGTGGAAGTGCTTTGAATGCTGTTTTTTAATATCTTACATCGGTATTACTACTCAAAATTGAAAATAAATATAAAAATTGCTTTTTTTATTTAAATTTGTAAGATGAATACTATGAGAGTTGACATAATAAATCCCAAAGCGCTAAGACTTCTTAAAGACTTGGCAGACATGAATCTTATTGCAATACAAGACAATTCCAAAAATGGATTTGCAAGCGTTTTGAAAAAGCTTAGGTTAAAAACAAAAGGAGCACCAACATATGACGAAATAACCAAAGAAGTAGAACTGGTTAGAAAAAAGCGTTATGAAAAATAAGGTTAGTCGAATTATCATTGACACTAACCTCTGGATTAGCTTTTTAATCACAAAGAATTTTACAAAACTAGACGAGATTATTTTTTCAAAAAAATGCGTTTTAGTTTTTAGTAAGGAATTATTAGAAGAATTTTTAACTGTAGCTAAAAGACCAAAATTTAGACGTTTCTTTTCTTCATCAGATATAGAGGAAATTTTAGAAACAATTCAAGAATATGCTGAATTTATCGAAGTTACAAGCAAGATAGAAGTTTGTAAGGATCCTAAAGATAATTTTTTGTTGTCATTATCAATGGATGGAAGCGCAGATTTTTTATTGACAGGAGATAATGATTTGCTAATGCTTACCAAATTTCGTAAAACAGCAATTATAACTATTTCCGACTTCCTTGATGAAAGATAGACGAACGCTGAGTGAAGAATTGGAATTGATAATTTGAGAACCAAGGTGTAGGCTAAAAGCCCAGTAAAATCTAAGCTGAGCTTCGTTTTATTTTAATTTAGCATCCCGATTGCTATCGAGAATACTTGCGTGGATATGTTTTGAAAGCTATTTTTGAAAATAGTACGCTGAATTTATTGCCTCAAAATTAATATTGTTGTTGTTTTTAATTTGATTTGGTATTAACTTTTGACTTCCACTTCAAGATGCCGAGCGGAGCTCTAACAATTAAAAAACACGAAGTGCAACTTCGTGTTTACGGTGGTAAGAGCGGTTTTTTTTGTATAGGCCTGAGGCCTGTTGGTATCATCACTCGCAGAATGCGAGCGATGGCGGAGTGTTTTTTGAGTTAATGCTATAATTTTTTACACAGGCCAGAGGCCTTTAGGTATTATCGCTCGCAGGATACGAGCGATGGCAGGGTTTAACTTCCATTTTATGAAGCTGAGCGAAGCTCTAACAATTAAAAAACACGAAGTGCAACTTCTTGTTTACGGGAGACTTTGAGCCTTTTGCGTATTTATTTACTTTTTTATACTTCGCCAAATCTATTAAAAAAAGCAAGATTTGGCGAAGTATAGCAATTTATATTTCGAACAAACAATTCATATTTAAAGTGTTTTGTACCAATTCAGCACTGTATTCATTGGGCTTTAGACCATAGGTGGTAAGCATTACTACATGAATGTTTTTGCGTGTTACACTTTCTTGTTGAAACTCGTTTATTTTATTTTTTAAATTGAGATAGTATTTTTTATCTATACTAAATATGCTATTGTAAAATTTTATTTCGCATAAATTGATGATATTGTCATCTCTGTCAATGAGTAAATCTATTTGCGCATTGTTGTTAAACCAACTGCTATTAGTAGAATATACAGCATCTATACGCAATGATTTTTTTAATTGATGAACATGCTTTAAGCATAATGTTTCAAAACTAAAGCCCGACCATGAAGTGTACGTTTGTTTTTTGAAAAGTCTTTGCCAGGTACCTGCACCATTGCCTTCGTTAGGTTGAATAAACTTTAAATAAAATAGAGAATACTCGTCTGACAATCTATACAATCCCAATTTCTTTTTATTTTTAAAGTAGTTATATTCGCTTATAAAACCAGAAACAATTAGTTCTTCTAGCTTTAGAGAAAAATCTCCACCTGTTGGAATACCACTTTGTGCAATCAACTCTTGACGTGTGATTCCTTTTTTGCATTTGGCCAAAGTTTTTACAATAGCTAAATGCTTTTCTGAATTGTCAAATAATGACACGAATAGTTTTTTAAATTCCTCGCGTAAGAAGCCATCTTTGCTAAAGCATAATTTATCAATATTTTGGGCTACACTTTTACCTTTTTTAAGTTTATCTAAATAGTGTGGAATACCACCAATAGCCATGTATATTTGTAAAATATCATAATTTGAATAACTTATTCCACGACTTTTTAAAAAGAGATTAGTTTCATGTAAATTAAAAGGTAAAAGCCTTATTGTACTGGTAATTCTATTATGTAAACCGCCTTTATTATTTAAAATATCTTTTACCATATAAGATGCTGCAGAACCGCAAATAACCACAATTAAATCGTTGCGCTTGGAGGCATACTGATTCCAGAAGTTTTCAAAGGCCATTAAGAATCTGGATTTAGGCGTAGCAAGCCAGGGGAATTCATCTATAAAAATTACTTTCTTTTTTTTGCTATTTAGTTTATTTAGATAGTTTTCGAGTTGTGTAAATGCTTCTAACCAATTTTTAGGTATTATTTCCTTGCCTTTTTTATTACGTGTTTTAAGCTCTTTTGTAAAGTTTTGAAGTTGATCATTTAAACTTCCATGAAATAAACCAGCTACTTCAAATACTATTTCTTTTTTAAAATATTCTCTAATTAAAAAAGTTTTTCCAACACGCCTTCTTCCGTATACAGCAATTAACTCTGATTTGCTATTAAGTATAGCTGTTTCTAAGATATTCGCTTCTGTTTTTCTACCTATAAGCATATGGCTAAATAATTATACTCCGCCAAAAGTAGAAAAAAAGATGATATTTGGCGAAGTATAGAAATATATTTGATAAGTATGATAAATCTTAATTGTGTGTTATACCAATTGTATTTATTAAATAGCCCAAAGCTGTTTAATAAATTTACGATGGTTAATGCCGATACAACTTGAAACTAGTACAATAAGGCTTGGCCGCAATTGGACTAAATTGAAAGTGTAATCGGTATTACACATGTAAAGTGCATTATATAATTGTTATTTACGCACATCATTATTTAACGCCTTAGCAGCATTCAATTTGCGAGATATTGTTCCCACCCAGCAAAATCGAAGCTGAGCTTCGGTTTATTTTAATTTAACATCCCGATTGCTATCGGGAATACTTGCGTGTATATGTTTTGAAAGCTATTTTTGAAAATCGTACGCTGAATTTATTGCCTCAAAATTAATATTGTAGTTGCTTTTAAATTGACCTGGTATTAACTTCAAAGCTATGAAGCCGAGCCTGCCATGCTTCGGCACGCTAACAATTAAAAAACATGAGGTGCAACTTCGTGTTTACGTTGAGCATTCGTGGCATGATGTTACGGGCAAGCAATTCTGAAGAATTGCGCCAAATAAAGTATGGCATTTAATACCAAAAGCATTATTTACTATCTTATGATAAAATACTGAAAGATTACAAAAACAATTACGGATAAAATTAACCCAATTAAAAAGATATTATAAGAGTAAGTTAGTAAAAGATATTTTCTTTTTAAAACCTTTCCTTGTCCGTAAAAATCTGCTAGAATACTACGATAAAGGTATTCATCATCTTTTAACATAGTTAGCATGGAGTCTTCAAAATCCGGCAGTGAGAGACTAGTAAAATTTCCAAAAAATAAGAGGTTAGATTTTTTATTGTCCAAATCATTTTGGGTTACCGATCCTTTAATGAAGTTCGGGCGAGTAGCTAAAACCGCAAAAACTGTGGTTAAGAGCGAAGTAATAACGAACATAATTATTGGAACAAATAAGTTTTGCCAGTATTCAATATTTCTGGCAGATGAACCTATTACCAATGATAGCACTACTGTGTTAATAGAAATCATTATGTTCGACTTGTTATCTGCTAACATATTTTGTTGGTTGAGGTTATTCGATAAAATTCGAAAAAATGAATTAATACCTGTGTCGTGGAATTCTTGCAATGGAATTTTTGAAAAATCTTCGTAGTTTGAGTGTCTAGGCATTTAATAATTAAGTTTTTGATTTACAATAGTAAATACAAATTGAATTCAAGTAAAATAATTATCGAAGAATTAACAATTTTATAACCTAAGTTATGTAATTAAATACATATGATGCATTAGAGATTGTTAGTCAACAAAATATTGTAATAATACCGATGTGAAATAAGTAATCGCCCAAATTTGCTTCAGGGCTTTTGACCCCAAACTTTTTTCCGATCGGCATTTACCTATGTAAGATTTGTAAACTATACCATTTGTATTTATTAACTAGCCCAAAGCTATTCAATAAATTTACAATGGATAATGCCGATACTACTTTGAGATTCAAAATAGGAATAAGTGCCAGAGATTGAGGCAAAATAATTTGAGTAGATTTCTAACGCTGAAGCTGCGTTAAATACAAATAAATACAAAACTATTAGTGTAATTTGTGCCTCGGCTAGGCTTAATTTACACTCAAAAAGCAATATGTTTTTTAAAGCCAAAGAGGTAAAAGTCAGGAATAATTACTAAAATTGTACTGTAAAATGATTTGTTTATTATAATAAAAATAAACCAAGAGCCTAAAGAAGTAATGTTGATGTATAAATTAAAAATAGTTGCTTGTTTGCAAACAATGCATACCTGCAGTTCTAATTTTTTGCCCAATGCCTAGATCAAAACACATTAGATATGAACTTGCAATAGAAGGAACCAGAATTGGTGTTTGGGACTGGAATATAAAAACAGGCGAAACAAACTTTAATGAAAGATGGGCTGAGATGATAGGCTATACCATTGAAGAGTTACAGCCAGTTAATATTCAAACCTGGATAAAATTTGCCCATCCTGATGATTTAGAGGCTTCCAATAAGGCGCTGCAAGATCATTTTGAAGGAAAGACGGAGTATTATGACTTTCACTCTCGCATGAAACACAAAAATGGAAATTGGATTTGGGTGCACGACAGAGGTAAGGTTTTTGAATTTGATAAGAAAGGTAAACCATTAAGAATGTGTGGTTCACATATTGATATTACTGATCAAAAAGAGCTTGAAATAAATCTCAAACAATCGCTAAAAGAAAGAGAAATTTTATTGAAAGAAGTGCACCATAGAGTAAAAAACAATCTTCAAATTCTTTTAAGTATTGTTAGATTAAAAAGTGAAAAAGGAAAAATTAATACCGCCATAATAGAAGACTCCTTTCATTCATTGGCAAGGGCCTATGAAGCTGTATACAAGTCCAATAAGCTTGATAAAATAAAAGTAGGAGAATATATCAATCAGGTTGTTTACCCGCTTTTAGGTTTGCACGATATTAAATTTGAATCAAACATTAATGAATTTGAAACAACCATCGATTTTCTTGTTCCTATCGGACTTATCTTAACAGAACTTGTTAATAATAGTATAAAGCACGCTTTTGCTAATTCTAAAAGTAAAAAAATTAATGTTTCTACAGCAACAAATGAGAATGAAATAACCATTCTGTTTATGGATAACGGTGTAGGTTTTAGCAAAAAAGTACTTCATAAAACCAATGAATTGAATACTTTTGGCCTCTCAATTATTGAAGGTTTAACTGAACAATTAAATGGAAGTATTTGTTACTACAACAATAATGGTGCTTGCATAGAAATAAAAATAACTTACAGATGATCCAAAACATAAATAAAACAATTGAACCCCTAAGACAGCAAATTATTAATCATAAAGTTTATTCGGCAATTAAAGATATTGACGATTTAAAAATTTTTATGGAATATCACGTTTATGCTGTTTGGGACTTTATGTCACTGCTTAAAACTTTACAAGCAAACTTAACCTGTACCTCTGTTCCTTGGTTTCCAAAAGGCTCGGCCGATACCAGATATCTTATTAACGAAATTGTGGTAGGAGAGGAGTCGGATGTAGATATTAACGGTGTCAGAAAAAGCCATTTCGAATTGTATCTTGATGCTATGCAGCAGTGTGGTGCTAACACATCTAAAATTAATACATTTACCGAAATATTAAAGAATACAAATGATTTTAATGCTGCCTACACTGCTTCTCAAACGCCAGTAGAGGCCCAAAACTTTATTGATTTTACCTTCAAAATTATTGGAAGTAATAAAGATTATTTACAAGCAGTTATTTTTACGTTTGGTCGCGAAGACCTTATTCCAGGTATGTTTATTTCTATGGTTAACGATATCCATAAAAATTTCCCCAATAACATTTCAATTTTTAAATATTATTTAGAAAGACATATAGAAGTTGATGGAGACCACCATAGTCATCTTGCCCTTCAAATGACATCAAACCTTTGTGGAACAGACGAGCAAATTTGGAAAGAAGCAGAACAAGCTACCATTGAAGCCCTGCAAAAACGTATCGACCTGTGGGACGCGGTATATGAGCAAATAATGAAAAATAAAAAATAAGCATTACAGCAAAAAAATATCATCTAATACCCATTACACTTTCAATTTAGTCTAATTGAAAAATAGTCTTATTGTACTAATTTCAAGTAGTTTCGGCATTAACCATTACATATTTATTTTATAGTCCAACTGTAAAATAAATGCAATTGGTATAAGTTTCTTTTAGTATTTTGGCCATTAATTGAAATGAATAAAACTTTTAAACATAAAATACTACAGCATTTAGATGTAATAGGTCTTTTTATTTTTTGCCTGGCCTTTTTTTACTATTTAATTATCAATGTAAGAACCGACATAACCACGCACATAGAGCAAATTAGAAGAATAAATATAAATGCAGCGCACTATCCTGCTAATTTTTTGTTTTACCTAATCGTAAATTTACTATCGGGTTTTAGTCAAGTTAAAATTTTAAATTTAGTAGCAGTTATTGTTTTGTCGGCAGCGGCTGTTTTAAAATACAGTTTATCAAAAGAGTTTATTGTAAGTTTAAATCCTGCGCAAAAACAAGAAATAATATTGCGTAAAAACACACACTTTACTTTAATAGCCTTAGCGCTATTTTTCTGCTTTGCTATACCCGATCCGTTTAGTCTTTTTGTGCTTAAAAAAGTGTATTTGAGCAAGTTTGTGCCAATGGTGTGGCATAATTCAACAAGCATTTTTCTTTTTCCTTTTGCTATTTTACTTTATTGGAAACAACTTAAAATGTTTAATGCCAAAAATTATATCAATGTAAAAGAAATAATCATAATTAATATACTGGTAATTGTAAATCTCCTGATCAAACCCTCATTTATTTTTGCGTATGCCCCCATTACTTTTTTCTTTTTGTTGCATAAAAAAAACGTAATCCATAATCTTAAAATTTGGTTCATACAACTTACACCATTAATTACAACTGTGGTAGTGTTAATACTTCAATATTATTTTATTTATGTTAAGCAAGATGGCTCTTTTTTTTACGAAAAAAGTGAACTAGCAATAGGCCTTCCATTTCAGTTATTATTGCAATTTGTTCCCGGGTGGTTTATCCCATTTTCATTTATTTTTTCCTATGCATTAGTGCTTTTTACTGTTGTAAGTTATAAAGAAATACTGCGCTATACCCCATTTTGCTATGCCTTGGCATTAACAGTATTTGCAATTTTTATTTCGGCATTTGTAATAGAAACAGGTCCTCGCGCATTGCACGGAAACTTTTTATGGCAAAATGTAATTTGCACTTACCTCTTATTTTTGGCAACCATTACTTTTTTAACACCCAAGTTATTAAACAAACAACGTTGGAGCATAAAAGATAAAGTGTTGGTTGGCCTTTTTACAGCGCATGCCTGTGCCGGAATTTTATACCCACTTAAAATTGTAATAACAACAAGTTATTATTAAAAATAATTGCCTACCGCCTAAAAATTTAGCAGCCAAATTATTTAAAAGTTGCCCATCAATTTAAATATTTGGGCAATGCTTTTTATGGCGATAGCCATCGCCATAAAAACCCCGGGTCTTCCGCGCTACGAGGTAGCTTGCTTCAGCCCCTATTGCAATTTCGTTTTTAAATTTTAGCCTATGCACTCGCTCGCGACCCGCGAGTGAGGCTACCTAAAGGCCTCTGGCCTGTATAGCAAAGGATTAATAATTTACTTTAAATATAGCTTCTGTAATAGAAATATAATCAAATCATTTGCATGCCACTACAAGCTTCTTTGGTTTTAAAAAGGCATTTGTGGAATGATGTTAAAGGCACGAGTCTGAAGACTCGCACCAGATAATTTAGCAGATTTTATAGCATCAATGAATTAAACTTTCTATGCACTCGCTTGCGTCCCGCGAGTGAGGCCACCTCGCAGTGCAACTTCGCGTATACGTTGGATAATTGTTTGGTAAAATTTCAAAAAATAAATAATAAAAAGTAAACAAAAATGTTTATTTTTGTGTATGATTAATTTATCACAAATCAATAAAATTAAAGGGCTGCACCCAGGTTTTTTTTTGGAGCGAGAGCTTAAAAAAAGAAAAATTAAGAAAAGTAAGTTTGCCATTGCTATACAAGAATTTCCACAAACAATAGGCGCTATAACCAAGGGTAAAAGAAAAATGAATACCCCCTTAGCGCTAAAACTTGAAAGGGCCTTGCAGTTGGAAGAAGGATTTTTTATGGTGTTGCAAGCATACTATGAAATTCAAGAAGAGAAGAAAAAAAACAGTCAAAATCATCCAGATTTTTCTAAGCTGAGAAAAGTTTTATTTTGGGATACCGATATAAAAAAAATAGACTGGCAGATGCAAAAGGAGGCCGTAATTAATCGGGTTTTTGAGCGCGGAAACAAACAAGAAATTAATGAGATTATGCATTTTTATGGTTTGCAATCAGGTAAAAAAAATGAAGCAACATGATCAATAAATTGCATTACAACACAGTAAATCCCTTATTGCTAGAAACGCTTATTAAGATTATGAGTGCCTATGAATTTGAACCTTTTCGACTTGTTGGCGGAACAGCACTAAGTCTTCAAATGGGTCATCGTTTATCAGTCGACATAGATCTTTTTACGGATAGTGAATATGGCTCAGTTAACTTTACAGCTATTGATCAATTTTTTAAGAATAATTATCCCTATGTTGAAACAAATACCATATCTATCATTGGTATTGGGAAATCATATTTTATTGGCTCCCATAAGGACAACTGTATTAAAATAGATTTGTATTATACAGATAAATTTATTGAGCCTTCATTGGTAATTGATGCAATAAGATTTGCTACGGTTAACGAAATTATTGCAATGAAATTAGATGTTATTTTGCGTGGCGGTAGAAAAAAAGATTTCTGGGATATTCATCAAATAATTGCCAATTACCGGCCAGATGAAATATTTGCCTTACACAAAAAAAGGTATCCTTTTCAGCATGATAAGGTAGCATTAAGAAAGAAATTTCTTGATTTTGAATTCGCAAATCGAGACTTCGATCCAAACTGTTTAAATGGAAAGCACTGGGAACTTATAAAATTAGATTTAGCAGATTTTATAGCATCAATGAATTAAACTTTCTATGCACTCGCTTGCGTCCCGCGAGTGAGGCTACCTAAAGGCCTCTGGCCTGCGCGGCAAAGGATTCAATAACTGAATCTGCTGCAATAGAAATACAATCAACTGCAAGCTTCTTTGGTTTTAAATAGGCATTCATGGAATGATGCTAAGGGCACGAGTCTGAAGACACGCGCCAGCTAAAGTAGGCTATTGTTTTACTAAATGTCTTTGTAAAGGCCAGAGGCCTTATGGTATGATCACTCGCAAGATGCGAGCGATGGCGTAGATTTCAAATTGAACAATTTTGTTACTGTGTAGTTCAATAATTATTTGAATTCTTATACTTGATTTAATCGAACCATTAGAGTAATTTCCAGGAAATAACTTACTAAGACAATGAGGCAGTTGCAATATCGAGCTGTCTTGAATGAACAAATTACGATAGTTTGCAAACCTCTTCATTTTCTTATACTTTTCACTTGCTTGCTTGGTATGCTGGGCAAAAACTTCATTTAATACCAACAAAACGAATGACACAAAAGAACCTTTAATTCTCTTGAAAACAGATTGTTTGCTTGTTCTTATTCCAAGAATAAAACCAACCTCTTGAGCCCAATGTGAAAAAGTATTAACCCCTTGAATAGACATGAGCATAAATCCTAACACTAAATTTTTTCCACTGAGCTTTTTCTCTTTCCTTTTTTTGAATCCACTTTTAATTGATAATGAATCAAAATCAATAACACTAAAAAAGTCAAATATCTTTTTATAGTTTTGTTGCTGAGCCGAGCTAACCTTTTTTGTTACCATAACTTCGAAAATTTTGTTCTCGAAATTGGTTGGTTTGGCTTATTTTATTAATGCTATGGCAAACATTTTATTAAGAAAATGTTGTTAAGTTAATTGCTTAAGTTGACGCCTATGCGAAACATCGGGGTA
>JBILPB010000089.1:0-14172 GCA_044374175.1 Bacteroidia bacterium
ACCATAAATAGTTTGCACCAAAAATTGTGTTGCCATTCAAAACAAAAGGAGTGCCCTCACAAATCATGGTATCAGCGCCAGCATCAACTGGCAAAGGGTTTACATACACCATGAGCGAATCACTTACCGCACAACCATTATAAAAGGCGGTGGCAACATATAGGGTGTTAAATTTAGGCGTAGCATTAAAATTAGTAGTTGTATTCGGGTTTGGAATGGTATCGTTGTCGGCCCACCAGGTCATTGTTGCAGCAGCAGGGCTAATAGTTCTTTGTAAATATGTACTATATCCACAAGTAATAGTATCTGTGCCTATATTGGTAATACTTAAGGTAACTCCGCTATTGGCAACTTCTCCAAACTTTACAACAAAACCAATTCCTAAACTTGCATTAATGGCAAGCGGAGGAATTTCGCCTCCACTGGTGATGCCCGCCACATAAGCAGTTCCATTTTCATTGATGGTTCCCATTTGCAAATCCATATCGGCCCCACTGTTATTTTTTGCACCTCGCATCCACAACACCTGACCTTGTGTATCGTACATTACAGCATAAGATTTTATAGAGCAACATTGTCCAAACGGCCCAAATTGCAATTGATTGGTAAAACTTTGCCCTGTTATAAAAGCCTTGCCATTTCTTACCTCCATAAAAATTGGATAAGGATAAAAAGTATCAATATTGCCTAATTTCACAAACATAGTTTGCCCACTTAAATCATATTTAGAAAAATAATTGCTCGAATAATAACTGGTGGTAATAGTATCGCCATTAAAAACAGCCCATGCATCAAAATATCCGCTTCCATAAACAAATCCATCATCATCTATGGCTGCGCAATATGCACCTATATCTGGCCCACTGGGATAAAAAACTTCCATAGGTGAAAACCATACTGGCACACCTAAAGAATCTAACTTTCCAATAAAACCTTGTATGCCGTATTGACTATAGACGTATGTATGTGTAATTGATCCAAAATGAAAAACAGAATTGCTGCCACTTACAGCACCGGTCAAAGCTATTTCACCATTAATGTTTGTTGCTATATCATAAGCCACATCATCCTTTCCGGGAGTTCCAAAATTTTTCAACCAACGTGTACTTCCATCAGGATATAAACTAATTACATAAATATCAGCATAATCCACTGTGTTGAAAGTACTGGTACTATTGACAGTATCGCCATTGATTGTAAAATAATAACCATCTCCAGAAACCGTAAAATCAATATTTCCAGACGCATCACTCGTGATTGCAAATGCTTTATCTTCAAAATTATAATTGGTATTCCATTGCCTGGTACCACAGCTTTTGAGCAAAGTAGTTGTGCCCATGGTATCGCATCTGATTATAAAGGCTTCCTGATAGCCATCGCTATAGATCGTATCACCAAAATAACTGATTAAAGTGTCTTGGGCATATGCTCCACAAAAATAAATGTTGCCCATAGTATCAGCATGCATATCATAAATCCTGGTTTGGGTAAATGAGCCACCCAAATCATTAAAACCAATAACGTTAAACATACGAACCATATTTAAATTGGAATCAAGTATAGCAGCGTATATCGTTAATAAATCACCAGCACGCGCAGTAACAGTTTCGCCACCCATAATATTATTGGTGCTGTATGAAGTATTATACGTGCCGCCAACCACTAATCGGTTTGTGCCCATCGATTTTAGGTATGTGGCACCTACTTTACCTTGTATAATATTAGCACCACCAAGACAATTTTGGGCTTTGGCAGTAAATGGAATAAATATTGAAATTAAAAGACCTAAAAACAGGTGCTTTGAATATGTAAATTGATTCATAAAAAATTTGTAAAACACAAAGCTATCAAATTATAAAAACAGATATCCATATTTAACACCCTAGGCATTGAAACTTATTGGCCAGATGCCCTTCAAATAAAGCAGATTTTTTTTCACTTCAAATAGTGAAGCTTGCCTGTTTACGATATTGCAACTTAGATAAAAACTGACTAATATTAATTTTAACATAATAAAAGCTGAAATTAGTTCGACACATCAATAGTTTTTAACCATATAGTATCTTTTGGCATGATTATGTTATTAATTTTGCCCGTTGAATTTTAAATTACAAAACTATTAAAAAAAAATCTACCTTATTTATTGCATTAGCATTGCTTGTAGGAAGCAATCTGATGGCACAAACCAACCTTAATTTTGAAAACTGGAGCGGCAAGGAACCAAGTGGCTGGGCCTCCAGCAATTCGTTAACCATGGCAAATGGTGGTGCACAAACTGTATTAGCAAGTATGGCCTATTTTTGTAGGCATTAAAAAAGTCGGTTGAAAATTTCAACCGACTTGTTTGTTTCTATAGATTTTACAAATCCTTTTTTAGTAATAACTTGTTGTGGCTATAATTTTAACAAGCTATAATATTCCGGATAAAGCATGTACAAAAAATAAGGTTACCAATATTTTGTCTTTTATGACCCATGTTTCTTTACTTAATAATTTAGGAGAAAGGTAAGCAACAGTGGTCATGAACAATAAAAAAGTACATATTACATTTTGCCATAAAAAATTAGCATGAAATTCGCGCGGTCCTTTTTCGATGATAAAAGCTGAAATAATGATTCCAAATACTGTTAAGCAAAAAGCATATTTGAAGGGCGTATAGCGAATTATTTCCTTATAGGATATCATTGCAAATATAACTAAGGCGTATGAAAAAATAAAAGAAAATGGAATGAACCAAAAAGGAACAAAACCCAACAGTGTCTATAAAGGAGCGCTTATGGCCAACTGACTTTTTTCAGTATAAAATGATCCTTCTTGCCTAACATAAATAAGATAATATTGTAATTCTATAATTAATCCGGTGGTAAAAAAGGGGTTAATTTGAGCATCAAAGATTTGACATTTTGAAATGCTTTTTTGTTCATTAAAAACATAAAGGTGACGGGTGCATAAGCAAAAATGAAAGAAGGTTTAATCAATAGATTTAAAACCACAAGTATATTGATGACTGCAATTTCTTTAGCAGAAATTTCATTTTTTGTGTCAAGCATCTTTAATTGTTTCCAAAAAAGTAAAATAGCAAAAGGAAAAAGCAAAATGGTGGTTGAATTGTGCCATACCAGAGGCACAAATTTACTCAGGTACATTTTTTTAAATACAAAATTGAAAAGGAATCAGGTATCGCAAAGCAAAAAAAACAATCCTACTGTGATTGCTATTTAAGCATAACTATAATGTAATTTTAAATGTTCACTATTATTTTTATTAAGTTTGGTAATTATAGTTTTAGAAATTATGTATTTTGCCACTGTGGACAAAGATAACAGGACAACAGTTACCGCATAAATTAAATTTCCATTGGAAAAACCTGAAAGAAGATTTACTGAAAAATAAAATAAAAAATTTGCAGGATAATTGTCAGCATGGTTATTAATTCTTAAGATTTGCTGTACGTGTATTGCAATATCTGTAGAAGGTTGTAGAATTAAATAAGTAAAGATGCAAATACTTATCGCAAATAGCGCTATTACATCAGCATACTTTATTAATTTACCTCTCAAATTATTGCAGTTATAAATGAATTCAATTAAATAATATATTTAAGTAAAAAACCTTTTTACACAAGCCTATCAATAAAGCAAACCTACAAATGAAATTTGCAATTATCAAATATAAGCCCAATTCAAGGTAAATTAGTTTTATACATCTTATTGTGCATCATTTTTGTATAATGAATAATAAATATTATTTAACACTGAAGTGCCTTTAGCTTGATAAGCTGGTAAATAGAGTATATATTGATACTCTTTAAATGGAGTTTCATAAAGAGGCAACATATATCTTAATGGTTGATTATATTTATTTTGCAACGGAAGATACAATAAAAACGAATAGTCTTCCTTTGGAACATTTTTAATTAAAATAATTTTATCTTTAGAAACCTCTTGTGCAATTGATCTATAAGCATCGTGTTCAGGCTTATTGTAGTTGATACTTAAGTTTCTATCTTTTATTTGCTGATGTGTAATTTTAATGGTTAAAGTAAAAAGAGCGAATAAGACACCTATAAGCAGGTAAGTACTTTTTTTCTCTATTTTTAAAACCAGAAACAGCATAGAAAAGTAAAATAATGGTGACAATGTTCTGATTTCTCGCCAGTAATTAGCATCATAAAAAACAAATAGCATGATAAAGTTTATAAAACCAATCAGCATTATTGCAATACTTATTTTATCTTTAGTTTTAATAGAAAGATATGTAAAATAGCCTATAACTCCTGCCGTAAGGAATTTCATGGAAAAATATACAAGGCTATTGTTGGTTGAAAAAAAATACAATTTTACGTTCATTAGCGTATGCATCAAAAGAGAGCGTGAAACATCATAAATTTCACCATCAAGCAAACGAGCAATTATTGTTGTAAAATAATTAGGAAAAGCTTCCATAAATAATTTGACAAAAGTAAAAGACGCTAAGCATCCAAGGATGAATAAAATCAGAAAGAAGATTTGTTGCCTTCTATTATTGGCAAATGGCAATAAACCAATTATCCAAAAAAACCATAAACTACGGAACAAGCTAGCTACTATAATAGTGATTAAAAAAATTGCGATGAGTATTTTATTATTTTTTCTTTGTGATATGTGATAAAACAAAATGCCTATAATTACTGCAAAAAACATATGAATCAACTCCTGCATGTAGGTAAATGCATAGAGCGGAATAAAAGGAAATAAGAGCATGATTGTGAGTATACTAATTTTTTTAGTTGGTGTAATGGGCAATAAATAAAAAATTAGCACACATGAAACTGCTATTAAGAAAAAGTTAAACCAAATAAAATTACTAGAATGCCAGCCGCAAATACTAGCAATTGTACCATGTGTTAATGGATAAGCAAACCCGTGCGGGTCGCACTTAAAAACTAAACTCCCTTTGCCATCTAAGGTCAGTGCAGCTTGGAATGTGTTATTTTGAAAATATGCTTTTGCGTTTACATAGTATAAATACTCATCATTCCAAACAGGGTGATATTTACTCGATATTTTAGTTAGAAATTGAAAATAAACCGTACCAACAATAATCAGGATTGCAGTTATAAACAAAAATTCTATTTGATGCTTATATTTTTCAATCATTTCAGTCAATAAAAAAAAATCTGTAAACGATTCAAATATATGTACTTTCAGCAAACAATTGATTGAAATCTTCTTTGCTCAATTAAAATATTTGACGAGATGATTTTATTCAATCTGTTTATTGAAAAACGATAAGGACCTATACTTGCTAAAGCGATTGCGTTAAGACAGCTTAAAAAGTTTTAGAACATTAGCCAGGATAGAATTTACAGATAAAACATAGGTTTAAATTTATGAATAACCTAAAATTCAAGACCTTAATTTATAATGATGTTTTGATTGTTCTTAGATTTTAGGCCTTCGAGCTCTTTAGCTATATTAAAAGTCTCTTTTACAGACACATGATCGCCATCAGGAATAAAACTACTATCAGTAAAGGTTAAAAGCTTAAAGTCGATGACACTTAATTTGTTACTTTTAACGAGTTCATCAAATTTGTTGATATAACTTATGGGTACTTTACTTTTAAAATAATGATGTAAAGGCGTATTTAGCAATACCAGATCAACGTTTTGTGCTTTACACAATGTAATTATTTTAAAGAAGTATTCCATATTAATGTCAGAAAAATCATTCAGTTTTTTATCAGTGTAATACTGATATTCCAATCTTTTATTCATGATTGAAGGTATTGCTTTTGATTTCTTGAATTTATTAGAATAATTGCCATAATTAAACGCTTGGTCTTCAAAAAGATAACTTTGGCTTTCTTTAAAAATAGTTCCTACTAATTTAGGCAAATCATTGAGGTTCCACCGAACGAGTTTAATTTTTCCTTTTAAAGGAAGCACATAAAAATATTTTGGTGCAATGAAAGATGAAAACTGACCAACAATAAATTGATCATAATAATTTGAAAAACTATGGTAGCTGGCTCCTAAGTATACTCTTTCTATTTGTTGATTTTGTTCTAATAATTTTTTCAATTTGAAATATGAAAAATAAAATGATTCAGCTCCTTTTGAGACATTTTTAGCATTTGTTAATAAGCTGTCATTAATGGCACATTGTATGTGAGAATCTCCTATATATATTTCTTTTATATTTTTATTTAGCTTGTAATCAATCTTTTTTGAAGTGTAAAAAACAAGCAACAAACTAATCAATATTAAAGTTAAAGGGATTGAAATAAATATAAATATCTTTTTTATAAATTGTTTCATTAGAAAAACTTTAAAACTGAAAATAAATAAATTGTTGCTCTTTGCCGGTAAAATAAATGATGGTAAATATAATTGTATAATACATGGCCCATCTTAGAGGTTTATACCATTTAGCACCTATACTGGCAATTGCATATTGTTGTTCTCTTCCAATCCATTCGAATACTATAAACACGCAGGTTAAAAATACTATTGGCAAAGATTTACCAATACCAGGAAAATGAGGGATACTTAACAATGAACTGGAAAAAATTTGAGCTATATATTTAAAAGCATGTTGAACATTTTCGGCACGAAAGAAAATCCAAGCCAAGACAGTTAAGGAGAAGGTTACCATCATGGCCAAAAGTTCTTTTAAAGAGGGCAAGTATTTTCCTTTTGCCACAATATCAAGGTTGTTTCTATTGGTATTAAAAATAATAGAAGGCATGATATATAATGCATTTAAAAAACCCCAGGCAATAAAAGTCCAATTGGCTCCATGCCAAAAACCACTTACAATAAAGATAATAAAGGTATTTCTAATCTTCATCCACATACCACCTTTACTTCCGCCTAAAGGAATATAGAGGTAATCTTTAAACCAGGAGGATAATGAAATGTGCCAACGTCTCCAAAATTCGGCAATATCTCTTGAAAAATATGGGAAAGCGAAATTTCTTAGCAATTCGATTCCAAATAGTCGAGCTGTACCTAAAGCAATATCGGAGTAGCCGGAGAAGTCGCAATATATTTGAATAGTAAAAAACAAAGCGCCTAATACGAGCGTACTTCCGTTATAATCGGCCGAATTATTGAAAATAGTATTGGCAAATTCTGCACAATTATCAGCAATAACTATTTTTTTAAATAAACCCCACAATATTTGTTGTAATCCATCAACAGCTTTAGTATAATTAAAACTTCTATTTTTAAGTATTTGAGGCAACAGATGTGTTGCTCTTTCAATAGGACCAGCTACAAGTAGCGGAAAAAAGCTAACAAAAACAGAATAATCAATAAAACTTCTTTCTGGTTGGATTCTATTTCTATAAAGATCGATTACATAGGATAAACCGTGAAAAGTATAAAAAGAAATGCCCACCGGTAATAATACTTGCAAAGAACCAAAATTTGCTTGAAAACCTAAAACTGCTAAGGCATCGGCAAATGAAGCTGTAAAAAAGTTATAGTATTTAAAAACGCCCAAAAATCCTAAATTAATTCCAATACTTAGCCACAACCAAAATAATTTTCTTTGCTGGTTTTTGGCATCATGAATTTTAATACCTGTGTAATAATCTAATAAAGTTGAAAAGATGAGTAAAAACATAAAACGCCAATCCCAGCAAGCATAAAAAAAGTAACTTGACACAAGTAGTAATACATTTTGAAATTTTAAATTGCCTTTGGTAGCAAACCAATAAATTATAAAAACAAGAGGTAAAAATATGGCAAAATTTAAAGAGTTAAAAAGCATTTGATCTGGCTATTTTATTAATTTTTAGATTTTAATTACCTACACTGGGTGAAGTTTTTACACTTGTTAAGGAACGAAGTTTTTCTTTTAATTTTTTACTAAAAGGAACTTCAATAAAATAGGTTATTAAGGAAGCTAAAAGAATAACAACAGGCAGTGCAACAAACAATGAAGCCAACCAAAAATTATAATGCAAGTCGTCTACAAGGTAAGGAATTATAACTCGTATAGATATATACTGATGGATAAGGTATAACGCAAAAGATATCTTACCAAGAAAAAGTGACCATTTAGAAACTATGAATCCCAACTTATTATTTACAAAAAGAATGAACAACGAAAAATATATAACCAACATAATTGCATATTCACTGTGGCTTATATATCTTTTAGAACCGCCAGCAAATTTGAATAAAAGTATTTGACTAATTAGACAAACAAATAACAAAGCATAATTCTCTAATCGCTTGGTTTCAGAGGTATAAATTTTATAAAAAACTGTTCCGGCAAGAAAAAGCGGGATAAATTGCAATAAAGGCATCCAATACATTATACGAGTTACCAGATAAGTTTGTGGCCAAAAAGAGGCTGCAGCAACAACTATAAGTGTTAGGGCTAAACCTATAAGATTTAAATACTTAAGCCATTTAAAATGAAAAAGAAATAAAATCCCCAAATAAAAAATCATTTCTATAATCATGGTCCAATAGGTTCCATCAATGCTAGGTATTTCGAAATAAAAATGAAACATAGTCATATTGGCTATGTAAGCAATAAAATCAATATGCTCCGATCCAGCATTTTTAAAAATAGAATTTGCAGCAATCAAAATAAAGGTAAAAGTAACGCAAGTCCAATAAGTAGGATATAACCTACTTACTCTGTTAATTACAAAATCTAGACTTGTTTTTACTCTACCAATACTCATGTATATTACAAATCCACTAATAATAAAAAATAAATCTACTCCTGTGGTACCCAGTTTGAATCCAAGTTTTGCTTCAGTTCTCCCCATTGTAAAATGAAAGAAAACAACCATTAATGCGGCCAAACCTCGAAGAGCATCTAACTCCTTTAATCTACTATTTTGTATGTTTTTATCCATATATTTCTATTTTAGCGAGGTAATCTAAATAAAAAATTACCTAACGTGGAGTACCTCTGGAATTTGAAAAACTTAAACAGAAAGTCTCCCATTATATGGTTTGCGCTGTGTTTTAATTTATAATCCATTCAATTATGCTGCGAAAGTACAAAAATAATTAAATATTTAATTGCCAACTTAAAATCAAATCTCCAGCCTTCCATTATCAGCAACTATGCACACTAAACCCTCCCAAAATTTGGACCTTTTAAACTTAGCAAATTATTAACTTTAAACTAAAAAACAGACTAAAAAAGCTAAAATATAGCGATACATAAATTTTAAAAGCCTTGAAAGAGTATGATGTAGCGAATATTTGTAGATAGATAGGCATTCATAAAGCAACATATTATGTATTTAACAAAAAATATAGTGGCATGGAAGGTTATGATATTAAAAGGCGCAAAACATCTGAGGAAGATAATCGAAGAAAAAAAAGATGTACGCAGAACTAGTAATGGATAATTCAGTTTTGAAGAACGTTTTATCAAAAAAGTTATAAAGCCTTGTGAATGAGAGCTGCAGCTTGTTTTTTTTTTTTTACAAATATGTTGAAGAGAAGATGAGTGAGACCGACCAAGTTGCAAAACAGCTGAAGAATAGGAATTTTATTTAAAGCAAGCCAAACAAGAAAATTATAGTCTTAGAGAGCTCGACCGTCAAATTTCTGCAAGTTTATTGCGCGTACATTGATTGGAAACTCAAAATTCTCAACAACATTGAGAGAGAGTAATCAAGACCCTCCTAACACTTTCAAGTACAGTTATTTATTTGAGTTTTACTGCTAACAGCGGCTAAAAAAAGTGCTACATTATACTTTTAATGAAAAATTTATTTTACATTTGAAAGGTGGTTTCTAAAGAAAATTTGTGCTTCAAAATCGCCAACTTTCTTTAGTTGAAAACCTTTAGTATAAGCCTTATAACAACATAATTACGATAGAAGCGACATCCTAACAAAAAAGAGTAAACCAGAATTGCCATTTTTAAAACAAAAAAACTTTAGAATGATAAAATAAAGAACAGAGATAAACGGATTAAGAACAATTGCAGTTATTCCAGTTATTTTATTTCAATTGGGTTATAGTTTTGTAAAAGGAGGCTTCTACGGTGTTGTTGTATTTTTTGTTATATCGGGTTATTTGATTGCAAAAATATTGACAGACGACATAGAAAATGGAAAATTTTCAATGTATCGTTTTTGGTTGCCTAGAGTAAAGCGCTTGTTGCCTTTGTTATTGACCATCATTTTAGTTACTTTATTTATTACGCCTGTATTGCTTTTTAAACCTGTTATTAAAGACATAAGTCAAGATATTTTCCCTGCACTCTTTTCTTATTTCAATTTTCACGCTTTGTATGATTTTGGTGACTATTGGGGCGGTAAGGCTGAACAATCATTTTTTCTTCACACTTGGAGCCTATCGGTTGAAGAACAGTTTTATTTACTGTATCCGATTTTTCTTTTTTTTTCATACAAATATTTTAAAAATTTTGTCATTCCAATTTTGACAATAACTATAGTTAGCATTTTTTTATTTTTCTTTTATGCAAAAGTCAATCAATTACCTTAATGCATGTTTATCAATTTTCTTTCCAAATTTTTCTACCTTTAAACCCTGTAAACATTAACTAAACTTCAAAGTAATTAACCAAATATTAAAACTTGAAAAAACTATTTTTACTATTAGCATGTATTCCCATTTTTTGTTTTGGCCAATGGAATCAAACAGGCATTGCTATTGATGGCATCTCTATAAATGACCAATTAGGTGATTTCAATGCTATTGCTATCGATTCTGCGGGCAACACAGTTGCTGTTGGCTCAAGCCGTAATAGCGATTTAGGGCAATTTTTTGGTTATACTAAAATACTTGATTGGGACGGAAATCAATGGATACAACGTGGGGCAACATTTATTGGTTCAGTAGGGTTCGAAGGTACTGGAGCTGCAGTTGACTTGAGTGCCAATGGCAATACAGTAGCAATAAGCCACCCATGGGGAATGAATTCTTTAGGGTATAGTTGTGGCGTAGTGGCTGTTTACGACTGGAATGGAGCTAATTGGGTACAACGTGGTGATACAATTAATGGCGAAGGAAATCCTATTTCAAACTATAGTGAAGATGTCTTTGGAAGCGCTTTATCACTTAGCCCTGATGGAAATTACTTAGCCATTGGTGCACCTTCAAACACACAAGAAGTGGGTGTGCTGCAAGAGCAAGGACATGTACGTGTTTATCAATGGGATGGTCAGGAATGGATGCAAATGGGTCAAGATATTGATGGGGAAATTAGCCTTGAAGAATTTGGGAGAAGTATAGATATCAGTGCTGATGGTACCATCCTCGCTGCTGGCGGAAGAAACTATAATATTTGGATAAATGGTGTATTGCAGTTACAAAATGCAGGAATTGTTCGAACATATATCTGGAACGGTTCGCAATGGAATCCCCGCGATACAGCAATCACAGGACTTGCGCAAGGAGATAAATTTGGTAGTTCAGTAAGTTTAAGTGACGATGGAAATAGAATGGCTGTGAGTTCTCTAAAAGTAAATGGTTCTAATAGTGCTACAAAAATATTTGATTGGAATGGTGCGCATTGGCAACTGCAAAGTAGTTTAACAGGTGTAAACAACGCAGTAACAGCCCCTTGTAACGACCTCAATGCAGATGGAAACTTTATTGCAATTGGCGAACCATGGTCCAATTTCGGCAATGGTATTACAAGGGTTTTTCAATGGGATGGACTGCAATGGATGCTTATCAATGATTCAATACAAGGTAATGGACCTACCAGCAGTATAAATGCATTTGGAACTTCAGTAAGTTTATCCGCCAGTGGATCTATTGTGGCAGTGGGTGCTCCTACTCAAGATAACAATGGATTAAATGATGCTGGTAAAGTTTATATTTTCGAAAATTCAAACCTGGTAAATGATAACCAGCTGGCTCAAATTGATTTTTATTATTTCCCTAATCCAACCATTAACAATTTGTATTTAAAATCCTCTGTAAAAATTGAAGGAGTATTAGTTTACGACATCTTGGGACAAGAGTTAATTTCAAAAAGTGAGCATTCAAATGAAATCATTTTAGACATGAGCTATCTAAATGCAGGTAATTACTTTGTACAAATGCAAACACTTTATGGGAGCAAAACAATTAATATCATTAAAAATTAATAAAGCATCAAATAATAAAAAAATCAATATTTACGCTAAAACAACTCCTGCTTACAAGTGAATACTCCTTGTTTAATTTGAATTTATTGATGGTATTAATCATATAACTAGTATTTAACAGCAACTATTAGACAGAGTCCTAATTTGCACATGGTTGTCACAAAATTGTTCATCAGATTGTCGAAACTGCGAAGTTTTACATTTAATTTCTGAATGAAAAAAATCTGTATTTAAACCTTCGCCTAAAATGGTTTTCTACTTTGGTTGTTTCTTCTCATTCGTTTAAATGAGTTCTTAGTTATTGCTTCAAAATTTTCGAATAACTAATACCTCCATTATCAAATTCCAAAGCAAGGTTGTATAGTCCTGGAGCAATGTTAGAAAGATCTGCTGTGTTCGAGTTATTAATATTCAAAACATACTTTCCAGTAATATCAATTACATGTATTTTTTTGATGATTTGATGCGCGTTTATTGTAATGATATTGGTGGTCGGGTTCGGGAACACATTAAAGTTGCCAATCGTTTCGTCATTAACTGAAGTAACCAAAACCTCTACACAAGCACTTGTTTGCGTACAGCCGTTCTCTGTTATTTGAACCGAATAACTCCCTGGGTTAGGCGCAACAAAAATTTGCCCCGTAGCATTTGCAATTGGCTGATTTCCGTTATTGCAATCAAGCCATTGGTAGCTGGCGTTGGCAACAGCTGTTAATGTATTATTGTTTTGAGTAACAGCCGTGGTCGATACCACGCATCCACCTTCATAGATGCGCACTTGACCTTCTTGATTGGTAAACTGATTTATTGGTCCTGTACCCTGAATTGCGCCAATTGCTAAGATAGAACCGTTGTCGCTTAAGGCTACGCTATGTCCTGAATAAACACTAACGCCATCACCATAAATTGGGTCACCGTTTTGAACCCAAGCACTTCCATTCCAATCGAAAATACGTACAAGACCTGCCGCTTGCGTGGCGGTACTGTTACCTTTGTATCCAATAGCCATTCTATTACCATTGCCCGATAAACTTACCGAAAATCCGCATTGATCAAAAATATTAACCCCCTGAATACTTGTGCCACGTTGCACCCAAGCGCTTCCATTCCAATCGTATACTGCTGTTTCTCCTATTTCGTAGGTAGTGTTGTTTGGGTTCGAATCCCAGCCTTTGCTGCCCACCGCAATAGTGTTCCCATCATTGCTCATGCTAACATCAAATCCAAATTGATCGTAGTTGTTAACCCCGCTCAAAGTCATACCGCGCTGCACCCAACCTGTTCCATTGAAGTCGTAAACCAATACTGTACCACGCTCGCTGTTCGATTTGTATGCACCAACTACTAAAGTATTACCATCATCATCAATATCTACCGAACCACCTGCATACGTACCGGGCACAATGAGCGGATTGCCGGCCAAATGACCTGTGCCTCCAGCCGGGTCAACATCAAACACCCATACTTTATTGCCCGTAGGAGCACCCATTACAGCCACAGTGCCGCTGGCATTAATACTTACTGAATGACCTGCTCTCTGTGCGGTTTGGCTTGTATAAATGCCGTAGCCATTTCCTTGCAGAACCCAATTATTAGAAATGTTAAGGTCATAAACTCTCATTTTGTCTTGGCCCGGTGTACCAATGGCAATCCTATTTCCATCGCTTGTAATGCTTACATCATAGCCTGATTCAACACTAGCCGCGGTTGCATTTATCTCCGAACCAAGTAACGCCCAACCCCATGAATTGGAGGAGGCATAGTAAGTATTTCGATAAACTCTCGCCTGGCCATTGTTGCTCTGGTTAGCTTGCCCTGCATTATTTCCGATAGCACCAACAATAATTGTTTTTCCATCTCCAGAAAGATCTACCGACCAACCAAAAAGGTCATCGGAACCTTCTCCAATAAGCTCTTGATCCTGTGTAAAGGTTACTTGAGCAGAAACCATATTGATGTTCATTTGAATCACAAATAATGAAAGTACGAAAACGATTTTTTTTAGTGTCATGGGAAGAATAATTTTGTCCGAAATATATGAAATAATTTCGTAACAAAGAGGAGTTAAGCAGCTTGGACGTC
>JBILPB010000226.1:0-3788 GCA_044374175.1 Bacteroidia bacterium
ATTAAGTTCTTGTTCCTGGTTGCTAACAATTATTTCTTGTGTGATAGAAGTAAATCCAATGCTTTTTACTGTAATGGAATAATTACCTGGTTTTACTGAAAGGATATAAAAACCATTTTCATTGGTTGTTGTACCCATGGTTGTACCAGACACAAAAACACTGGCAAAAGGAATTGCCTCATTTTTTTCATCCGTAACTATTCCCTTTATATTAACAGCTTGGCCAACACTATGAAAGGAAATAAATATAAATAAACCCAGTAAAAACTTATACATAAAATACTTTTTATCCAACAATGACGAATGTAGGCTAATTTAAGTTACATCATTAAATTCAAATTAATTTATTTTCTGGTATAGCATTAAAAAAGCCGATTTGAAATTCATCAAACCGGCTAATCATAATCCTTTTACAGTTTATTTTGTGAACAACAATTCTCTGTATTTTGGTAAGGTCCAATACGTATCGTCAATCAATAATTCTAATTTATCAACCTCATATCTTATGGATTCAAAATGTGGTCTTACTTTATGACAATAAGCTAAGGCTTGGTCTTTTGCGTGGTTTAGGTTATTTGCTTTTTTACGCTCATCAATCATTTTATCAACATGTGTTGTTATGTTTGCTACATGTGCCGAAATGGTTTTAATCATCTCTAATTGCACACCTGCTACAGTTTGAAATTCTTTACCAGTAAATAAATCTTTCATCCCTCTGGCATTATCTACTAGCACTTTTTGATAGCGCAGTGCAACTGGTACAATATGATTGATAGCTAAATCGCCAATAACGCGTGACTCAATTTGGATTTTTTTAGTGTAAGTTTCCAAATAGATTTCGTGGCGTGCTTCCATTTCGCGCTCATTCATGATGTTATGCGCAATGTATAACTTCTTGGTTTTTTTCGATACCAAGGCATCAAGCGCTTCGGGAGTAGTTTTAATATTGCTTAATCCTCTTTTTGCTGCTTCTTTCACCCACTCATCGCCATAGCCATTGCCTTCAAAACGTATACTTTTTGAAGATACGATATAACTGCGCAATACTTTAAAGATAGCTTCATCTTTACCAGAACCTTTGGCAATAAGCGCATCTACCTCTTTCTTAAACTGCATTAACTGTTCGGCCATAATGGTATTGATGGCTGTCATCGCTAATGAACAATTGGCCGAAGAACCAACAGCTCTGAACTCAAATTTATTTCCTGTAAAGGCAAATGGTGAGGTGCGGTTTCTATCTGTGTTGTCTAGTAAAATTTCAGGAATTTTTCCGATGCCTAATTTTAAATCAGTTTTTTCGTCAGGCGACATTTTTCCTGACTTCACTTTTTCTTCTAACTCATCTAATATTTGAGACAATTGACTTCCAATAAACACCGACATAATGGCTGGAGGTGCTTCATTAGCGCCTAAACGATGATCGTTACTTGCCGATGCAATAGATGCTCTAATAAAGTCAGCATTTTCGTGCACTGCTTTAATGATGTTAATGAAGAAAGTGAGGAACTGTAAATTTGTTTTCGGATTTTTGCCTGGTGATAACAAGTTAACGCCAGTGTTTGTGCTTAAACTCCAGTTGTTATGCTTTCCAGATCCATTCACACCTGCAAAAGGTTTCTCGTGCAACAACACTTTAAAATGATGACGCTCGGCCACTTTAGCCATAATATCCATCAACAACTGATTATGATCAACAGCTAAGTTACACTCTTCAAAAATAGGAGCACACTCAAACTGATTAGGTGCCACTTCATTATGACGTGTTTTAACTGGTATGCCCAACATTAAGCATTCTGCTTCCATATCACGCATGTAATTTAATACACGCTCAGGAATACTTCCAAAATAATGATCTTCTAATTGTTGTCCTTTGGCAGGTGCATGTCCAAACAAGGTTCTACCTGTCATATTTAAATCGGGGCGGGCATTGTGCAAGGCCGTATCGATAAGAAAATACTCTTGCTCCCATCCTAAAGTGGCAATTACTTTGCTTACATTTTTATCAAAATATTGACAAACATCAACTGAAGCTTTATCAACCGCGTGTAAAGCTTTTAACAATGGTGTTTTATAATCTAATGCTTCTCCAGTGTATGATACAAATATGGTAGGAATACAAAGTGTTTTGCCAATGATAAATGCCGGAGAAGTTGGATCCCAAGCAGTGTATCCTCTTGCTTCAAATGTATTTCTGATGCCCCCATTTGGAAAACTAGAAGCATCAGGCTCTTGCTGCACTAGTTGCCCTGCTTCAAAACTTTCAATAGCATTTCCGCTGCTATCGGGTTCAAAAAAAGCATCGTGCTTTTCGGCAGTTGCGCCTGTGAGTGGTTGAAACCAATGTGTGTAATGTGTGGCGGCTTTGCTCATAGCCCAAGCTTTCATGCCTGTTGCTACCATACCAGCCATTTTACGATCAATGGTGGTTCCGTGTTCCATGGCGCTTACTACACTTTCGTAGGCTTCCTTAGGCATAAAATCGCGCATGGCTTTTTTATTAAATACTTTGGTGCCAAAAATCTCAGCGCTTTTGTCGTAAGAAACTAATGGAGCAACTGGTACACGTTGTAAAACTTCTTCAAATGCTTTAAATCTTAAAGTTGACATGGATTTTGATTTAGATTAAAATTACGACACAAAAGTAGAAATAATATCTAATTTTACAAAATACCCCCCTAAAAAAAGGGGGGGTAACTCAATAAAAAGTAATTTTATTTAAAAAACCTTCTGAAATGATATAAAGTTTATTTAATAAGATTTAAATAAAGCAAGAAGGCAAATTCCGAAAAGCTATTCTTTAATCAACTTTAAAACGGTCTTTTCTTGTTTCGTTTTAATTTGCATAACATACATGCCTTGGGATATTCCACTGGGTATTTGGAGGTCAATGCTATTATAGCTTCTTGTTTCGCACCATTGTTTCTTATACAATACTTCTTTACCCATAATATCAAAAATTTGAATTTCAATAAACTGTGTATCGGCAGCATAGTAGCGTACACTGATAAAATCTTTAAAAGGATTGGGACCAACTAAATCAATTTTACTCATAGCTGGATAGTTAATATTTTTCCCGGTAACTGTGTAGTATACTTGAGCAAAATCAGGAATGCCATAACCCTTTAAAGAATCTGGTACATTATATTGATCGCAACTTTCTTTAACTTTTTGGATAACTTGCGCTGAGGTTAAATTTGGGACAGCCTCCCATAAACTTGCACACATACCAGCTATCAATGGGCTTGCAAATGAAGTTCCATTGCCAACCACAAATACGCCTGGTTGATACTGTCCAACTGTTGCAACGCCTTGAGCAGATACATCAGGTTTAATTCTACCATCGGCACTATTGCCTCTTGAACTAAAATCTGCAATTATTTCATTTGCATCAACTGCACCAACTGCTAATATATGATCTGCATCGGCTGGAACAGAAATATGCAGCCAAGGATCGCTGCCACTATTGCCGGCACTGTTGCAAACAATAATTCCTTTTGAAGAGGCAATTTCTGCACCAATACTAGCCATAGCAGTACTTCCATTTAAATCGGCAAAAGTGTGGTTTTGGGCAGGATTCTCAAATTCGGTGTACCCTAAAGATGAATTAATAATGTCTGCACCAACACTATCTGCAAATTCGGCAGCACAAACCCAGTTAAACTCTTCTACAATATATTCGGTAGGAGCATCTTCACTTCGCAACAACCAAAAGGAAGCCTTTGGTGCAGTTCCAATAAGCTCTCCAGCAGTATTACCACCAATAGTTGACAATACGTATGTTCCATGAT
>JBILPB010000090.1:0-14145 GCA_044374175.1 Bacteroidia bacterium
ATGTTAAGAGAAAAAGCAATTAAGCAAATGAAAAGTAGAACTTACCTAGAACAAATAATCCAAAATAAATAATTCACAGCGTCCCGCAAAGCGGGAAGGCGACCGGTTCGAATCCGGTATTCTCCACAATATAAAGTTCCTGAGTATTCAGGAGCTTTTTTAGTTTAAATGGTAGTATGTTTAAAGTTTACATTTTATATTCATCTCATCTTGATCAGTATTATGTTGGTCATACTCAAAATATAGAGGATCGATTATCTAGGCACAATTCAGGGAGGTCTTTGTCAACAAAGAAAGGAAAACCATGGATTTTAGTTTATACAGAAACATTTGAAACTAGAAGCGAAGCTATGTTAAGAGAAAAAGCAATTAAGCAAATGAAAAGTAGAACTTACCTAGAACAAATAATCCAAAATAAATAATTCACAGCGTCCCGCAAAGCGGGAAGGCGACCGGTTCGAATCCGGTATTCTCCACCTAACGTAAAATGGGCTGTTTAGAGGTGTCTAAACAGTTTTTTTTATGTCAAAAATGGTCATTTTGGAGTAAATTAGCACTGTTTTTTCGTATTAAAATCACCGTAAAAGTGAAGCTGTGCTATCTGTTTAATCATCCTTAGAGTGCCTACGCTTTGGCATGCTCGGCTTCAAATTGCAGAACTTTTAATTTCGAAATTCCTTGCTGCCGAAAGTTCGTTAGCTATCGGACTCATGGCTTGTGCTTCAACACTTTTATTTTCAAAATTCCTTAATGTTATCAATGACTTTAACATGAGCTCAATTATTTCTACTCATTTATCAAAAGTAATAAACAACTATTAGTTTCTAGTTTCAAATTTAATTTATTTCCCATAAAGCTTAACCACAGGCGAAACCATCTGCGGAAGAAGATAATCTAGCGCACTATTTATGCGCTTTGCGCAAGGGACAGCGCCATTGTTTGAGCTCTTTTTGCTTTAGAAATAGAGACGGCAAAAAAGCGAGTGGCAATGGCCCGGCCTCCTATTTTTTTATATTTTGTATAAATTATTTACGATTGATTAAAAAAATGGGAGGTGCGCCCAAAAAATATATAATATTCTTTTTTGGGACGATACCTTATAAGTATTTGTGTGCATTTAATTTTAAAGCTAAAACACTAAACGCTTTATTCACACACCATTCTGGACCAATTATAAATTGCTTTTTGAATTATTAATTGGTTAAATAAACTACTTTTGCATTTATACTTTCAACAAATTTGAATGGAGGTTTATTTGGAGCAGCGCTTTAAAAAGCAACAAATTATTGAAGTCGATAATAAGTAAAAAATTAATAAATAGTAAACCCAAAAAGATGTTTGAAGTTGGTAGCAGAAAGTTTGTTTTTTTAATTGCTTTTATCTGTTTTATAATAAGTTTTGTGCTTATTATATTGAGCAAGGGTACTTATGATCCGGGCGATGGGGTGCAACATTACTTGATTGCTAAATACGCTTTTAAACACCCTTTACTATTATTAGACCATTGGGGAAAACCCATATACACCTTGTTGTGTATGCCTTTTGCACAGGTTGGATTTATTGGAAGCAATATTTATAACCTTATTTGTAATACAACAACTTCATTTTTGGCCTACCAAATTGCCAGCAAAATGGGCTTTAAAAATGCTTGGGTTACATTTATTCTGGTGTTTTTTTCGCCCTTGTTTTTTATGACCAATTTTAGTGGTTTAACTGAACCTACTTTTGCTTTAATATTAACTGCGAGCATCTTATTGATGCTACATTCGAAATATGTTTTTGGTGCATTGCTCATTTCGTTTTTGCCCTTTGCCAGAACTGAGGGATTTTTTATTTTACCTCTTTTTGTTATTTATCTAGCTTCTCAAAAACAATTGAAAGCCATTATTTTTACTGGCTTTGCTACTGTTTTGTATTCAGTAATTGGATTTTTTGTTTTAGATGATTTATTATGGATTTTTCATCAAAACCCCTACAAAGGAGCAGTGGACATTTATGGAAAAGGGCCATTGATGCACTTTGTGGCTGCCAATGACAGGTTGTTTGGTTTGCCCTTGGTTGTATTATTTTTATTGGCGTGCGTAGGTTTATTGATGGGCAAGGGAATTCAAGTACAACCGCGAAAAGCTTTTTACATTCTTGTATTGATGCCCTTTGTGGTCTATTTTACTATGCATTCCGTATTCTGGTGGAAAGGATTATTTGGCTCATTAGGTTTACACCGCGTAATGGCGGCTGTTGCTCCTTTATTTGGAATTGTGGCACTCTTGGGATATAATTTACTGGCTTCTTATTTACCCAATAAAAATAACCTGCAAAAAATAGTTTTAGGTTTTATTTTATTGGCAGTAGCTATTTATCCATTTAAGCAATACAGGCCACCGCTAAAGCCAGACACTGAAATGCAGGTGCTTATAAATGCATCAAATTGGATAAACAACAATGCTATTACAACAGATAAAAAGGTTTATTGTATGTACCCTACGTTAGGCATGATGCTAGACATAGATCCCTTTATACCTTATAAATACATAAGTACATGTATGCTCAAATTCAGTGATTTTAGTAGCGCTTTAAAACCTGGTGATTTAATAATTTGGGATTCACATTTTGGACCTGAATGTGGTTTTTCACCTGAGGACATTGGGAAACTTAATAAGGTAAAAAGAGTAGCTAACTTTCATCAACCAAACGATTCAAAGCAAGTGTTTGAAGTAGTTGTGTTTGTTGTAACTAAATAAAGAAATAAGAATACTACTCTTAGTTATGTGCACAAAAAAAGAGGTGTTCTTATCCAGAACACCTCTTTTTAACTTTATAAGTAAAATTTACTTCGTAATTGTAAGCTTGCTTGCTTGTGTTTTAGTGTTGCTGTTGATTTGTACAAAGTAATTTCCTTGAGGAATATTTGTTAAATCTAAATCAGCAAAGTGATTTCCAGTCATTAATTGACCTTTGTCGAATTTCTTAACCAATTTACCTTCCATATCAAGAACAGAGATAAATACTCTAGAATATTGTTCAACAGAGAAGTTTACTCTTGTAGACTGAGTGGCAGGATTTGGGAAAACTTGCATATTAGAATTGTTAGCATAATTTTCTTTGATGGCACTAGCAGTTGGAGAAGATACCATGATATCATCTAAAAATAACAAATTATCATCATGGGTATCACTTAAAAAAGCAATGTAAATAGTTTGACCTGCATAAGCTGCTAGGCTTACTGAATCTGGTCTTAATATCCCTCTAAAACGTGCGGAATCATTATCAAAGTATACATAATTAGTATCTCCATCAGCACCAAACACAAAACCTGGTGAAAATGTGTAACTATTGTAAGTACTATCAGGAAATGTACTTAATCTTGATTCATATTCAGCATAAACCTTTACTGTATCAGTAAAACTTGCTTCTAAATTGTTAGTTTTAGAAATCAATACTTTATAACCATCCATATACAATGGGGTTTGATAAGGCGCTCCTCTCCAAGTTAAAGAGAAACTAGCATCTGAAATTGTTAATGGAGGAGTAATGAGCCAGTTTAATACTGGGTTTGTTGCATCATTGGTCCAAGAGTTACTTACCGCTACAATATTGTTCGTATCTGTGATATCGTAAGTTCCTGAAAACCACTCCAATGGACGACTTTGACTACTGCCATCCGGTAAACCATCACCATCAAAGTTAATCCAAAAGGTTTCTGCACCAGTGGGAGGATTTAAACTGAAAGATTCAGGTGCTCCATTTTGAAAGTCTTCAAAAAGCAGGGTGTCCTGAGCGTTTGTTGTAAAACTTAAAGCAACCATCATAGTTGCGCTTAGTAGTATTTTTTTCATAAGCATATTAGTATTATAATTTCTGCAAATATAATTTATTTATATTGAAATCACATTATTTTAATGTGTTAATGTTTAAAATTGAGTAATTGCTGTCAAAAAATTAAATTTCAATTATCAGGCACAAATTTTCACCAGATATATTACATGTGTAGGATTTAGCATTCACTTATCTTTTTAAGGCACTAAAAATCAATATTTTCAACCTTTCTTACTCAGAGTTAAATCTGGTTCATATAAGGTTTGGCAGTTAATACTATCGCTTGTTTTTTTTCTGAAAAAAAATGAAGAAACTCCACAAATCAATAAAAAATTCATTTATATCAATATTTTTTAAAACTTTGTGACCAATTAAATATCATTATCAATGAAACTAAACCGCCTCATCGTTCTTGTAGTTGGAATATTAATTTTTACTATTTCACCTGTTTTAGCCCAGAAAAGAAATGCTTGGACAGATACGCTTGACTATGCTGCTGATAAAGGTAAAAAAGCCATTTTATGTGGCGATGAAAGCTTTTTTAGGGAGGTTGATCAGGCTCCATTTATAAAAGAAGCTGGTAAGAAAATTACACTCATGGAATTTTTACAGCAAAAATTAGATGCCGAACCAGCCATTGAAGGCAGTGCTAATATAGTTGTAGAAATAATTGTAAACTGCAAAGGCGTTGTTGGAAGTTTAAGATTATTGAAATATGGCGATAAAGAAAATCCTGCAGAATTGGCTTTGGTTAAAGCTATCAACCATGCTATAAGTCAATTGCCCGACTTTTTACCTGGAAAAAATGAAGGTAGAGTTGTAAATTACAAAGCAGATAAATTAAAAATTAAAACCGCCAACGGTAAAATTACATTAAATTAATACATCATACTAGTTCGTTAAGACTTCTCACCACTATGCAATACGACCCAATTAAAAGAACCTTAGGTAACTTTTTTAATCAATCTCCTTTTTTAAGAAAAGTATTTTATCGTTTACTCGATTTATTGCTTTTACGTTCATGGCATATTCATTTAGAACTGCGCAAATGGATAAAAACAGCGCCAGCAAACCCTAAAATTTTAGATGCTGGAATGGGCTTTGGGCAATATACCTACTTTATGGCAAAGCATATAAAAAATGCTGATATATTGGCTGTTGATGTAAAAGAAGAGCAAATTGCCGATTGCAGAAATTTCTTTAATCAAATTAATTACAACAATGTAAATTTTCAAATTGCAGATTTAACCAAATACCAAACTGCTCCACAATACGATTTAGTGCTGTGTGTAGATGTGATGGAACATATTTTAGAAGATGTTACTGTTTTTAAAAATTACGTGGCTTCTATGCGTAAAGGAGGTATGTTATTGATTTCAACTCCTTCGGATCAAGGAGGAAGTGATGTACATGATGATGGTGAAAGTTCTTTTATTGAAGAACATGTGCGCGATGGTTACAATATTAAAGAGATTGAAAATAGATTGTTAGAAGCTGGCTTTTCTAAAGTTGAAGCCCGCTATTCATATGGAAGTCCAGGTAAAATAGCATGGCGTTTAAGCATGAAATATCCTATATTAATGCTAGGCGTTTCTAAATTATTCTTTGTGATTTTGCCTTTTTATTTTTTAGTAGTTTATCCGTTTGCCTTTATATTAAATTATCTAGATACTACTTCTAACCACCCTACTGGCACAGGTTTGATTGTAAAAGCATGGAAGTAAATTCACTTTTTAAATAGCTAATTTGAGATTTTTTGCACTATACATTGCAGGTAGATACATCAGATCTAAAAAATCTCAAAATGCTATCAATGTAATGTCTGTGATTGCAACAACAGGTGTATTCGTTGGTGCAGCCGCCTTGGTTATTGTGCTTTCAGTTTTCAATGGTTTTGAATCTTTAGTGACGAGCCTATACAACTCGTTTGATGCAGATTATGTGGTAACCGCAAAAACAGGTAAAACATTTATACCTGATTCTATTCAGTTTCAACAATTATCGTTGATGCCCGAAGTTGAATTGGTGAGTGAAGTGCTTGAAGAAAACGTGTTATTAAAAAATGATGACAAACAATATTTTGCCATCATTAAGGGTGTCTCACCAAAAATGGAGAAGCTGGAAAATATTCAAAAATTGGTTGTTGATGGACAATTAAAATTAGAAGTAGCAGGTTTACCTTATGCCTGTTTAGGCCAAGGTGTGGCCATTGGCTTAAGCCTTTCATCGAGCAGTAGCTTGTTTCCATTAACTGTTTATGTTCCCAACCGACTGAGCAAACCCGATTTGGTAAATACTGCCAATGCCTTTAAAATTTTAAATATTAATGTAAGTGCTGTCTTTAGTGTGCAGCAAGATGTAGACTCGAAGTACTTTTTAACACCTATAAGTTTTGCGCGTGAATTGCTCAGTTACGAAAAGGAAGTTAGTGCTTTAGAAATATATTTGAAACCTGAATTTTCAACTTCAAATTTTCAGGAAATACTTCAAAATAAATTTGGGGATAATTTTATTGTAAAGAATAGGGAGCAGCAGCATGAATTGCTTTATAAAATAATGAAGTCGGAAAAATGGGCCGTATTTTTTATACTTGTTTTTATCCTTATTGTTGCTTCGTTCAATGTCATTGGTTCACTCACGATGCTTATCATCGATAAGAAAAAAGACATTGCCATATTAAAAAGTATGGGCGCCACCATGCAAACCATCAAAAATATTTTTTTATTACAAGGCATGTTGATATCGGCCTATGGCGCCATTGGTGGAATTATTACAGGTTTAATTATTTGTTTTATTCAAGAAAAATTTGGTGTTATTGGCCTCGGAAGTGCAGGAAGCTTTGTCATTGATGCTTATCCAGTAAAGATTATTGCCTTAGATATTGTTTATGTTTTTGCCACAGTATTGCTTATTGGTTTTATTGCCTCGTTAATTGCATCTAGAAATATTTCAAAAATTGAAGATGCAGGGCTTGCTGCTACTATTAAACAAGAATAATTTTTTATAGGCTGTAACTTTTAATTATGCTACAGCGTCATAGTTTAAATTTATCGTTTTAATCTTTTTATTATGCAATTAATCATTCAAAACCTTTCGAAAACTTATCCTAATGGAACAAAAGCCTTAAGTAATATTAATCTAGAAATTCCAACAGGTTTGTTTGGCTTACTTGGGCCCAATGGTGCAGGAAAATCTTCTCTTATGCGCACGATTGCCACCCTACAAGATGTTGATTCAGGAAGTATCTTTTTAGATGATTTAGATGTGATGAATAGCAAAGATGAAATGCGTAAATACTTAGGTTACTTGCCTCAAGAATTTGGTGTTTATCCCAATATTTCTGCAGAAGATTTATTAGAACATTTGTGTGTGCTAAAAGGCATTTCAAATTCAAAAGAACGTAAAGAATTGGTAAAGGCTTTGCTCCATCAAACTAACTTGTATGAAGTGAGAAGAAAAAATGTAGGTGGATATAGTGGCGGGATGAAACAAAGATTTGGCATTGCGCAAGCATTGATTGGCAATCCTAAAGTTATTATTGTAGATGAGCCTACAGCAGGCCTTGATCCAGCTGAGCGAAACCGTTTTTTAAATTTATTAAGTGAAATATCTGAACAAGTAATTATTATTTTTTCAACGCATATTGTTGATGATGTAAAAGAATTGTGTACCAATATGGCCATTATAAATAAGGGTGAAGTTGTTGCAAAAGGTCATCCTCAAGACCTTATCAATGAACTATCGGGCAAGGTGTTTAAAAAGGTTATTGAAAAACATAAACTAGATGAATACAAAAATAATTACAGAGTTATCTCAAATAAATTAAGTGCAGGCAAAACAGAAATTCACGTTTTTGCAAACGCTGCGTTAAATCATGAATTTGAGCCAGTAAATCCTGGATTAGAAGATGTTTACTTCAATAAAATTATTTAAATATTAAGCCTTATACTTTCACTGCTATGCTCTTAAATATCATTTTATTTGAATTGCGCTATCGATTAAATAGACCAGCTACCTATATCTATTTCGGGATACTATTTTTGCTTTCCTTTTTGTTTATCACTACTGATGTAGTTCAAATTGGCGGTAGCTCGGGCAATGTTTTTAGAAACTCTCCATTTACCATTAATCAAACTGTGTTGATTTTAAATTTATTTGGAGCCATGATTTGTTCAGCAATTATGGGAGTGCCTGTTTATCGCGACTTTGAACATCGTTTTCACGAAATTTTATTTACAACACCCATCACTAAACTGCAATATTTATTAGGTAGATTTTTAGGTTCTTATATTATTGCAGTGCTCGTAATGTCGGGAACTTTAGCAGGTATTTTATTGGGCTCCTTCATGCCTTATTTAGATCCGGAACAAGTTGCTCCTTTTAATTTCATGTACTATTGGCAACCTTTTTACAGTATTATTTTACCCAATGTTTTTTTTATGGGCGTACTGTTTTTTATGGTTGGTTCTTTAACAAGAAATATTTTTGCAATTTATGTTCAAGGCATTCTTTTTTTGGTTTTATACTTATTGTCTGATACGCTAACTGGTGATATAGACAACAAACTTATAGCTTCATTAATTGATCCTATTGGACTCGGTGCTTCTGATGAAATTACTAAATTTTGGACCCCTGCGCAAAGAAATGAAATGATCATTCCATTACAAGGTTATTTGTTATTTAATCGTTTATTATGGGTGGGTATTGGTATATTATTTTTTATCATAGGATACAAACTATTTTCTTTTAGCGCGCAACCAATTTCTTTAAAGAAAAAGAAGTTATCTGAACCTAAGAATGACTTAGTATTACAAAAATTACACCTTCCAAAAACAGAGCAGCGGTTTAATTTTAAGGTTGACTTGATGCAATGTTGGCGAATTATTCTTTTTGAAACAAAACTTATTTTACGCTCACCCATGTTTTTGATTATTGTACTATTAGGATTTTTTACAGTGGTGTCAAATATTTCTGGAAATACGTCCATGTATGGCGTAAGCACCTACCCTGTTACCGTAAAAATAATTAAAGATGTGGCCGAAAACTTTTCTTTATTTTTTATCATTATCATCACATTTTATACTGGTGAACTTGTTTGGAGAGAACGAAATCATAAAATAAATCAAATTGCTGATGCGTTGCCCATCAAAAATTATACACTATTACTTAGCAAATTTATGGCGATGTTGATGGTCATGGTGATCCTAAATTTTATCATCATATTTAGTTGTATTGTTATTCAAACAGCAGCAGGCTATAGTAATTATGAGTTAGGCATTTCATTTAAGTACTTATTTTTTGAGGGATTACCTGGCTATATATTTTTAATCATGTTTGCGTTTTTTATACACGCTTTGGTTAATAATAAATTTTTAGGTCATACCATTGTTATCCTTACATACATTGTAAACATTGCCCTCGAAACAAACGGATTTGAACATAAACTATACTTGTTAGGTACAACGCCATCCTTTACTTTAAGTGATATGAATGGCTTTGGTCACTTTATGAAGGCTGTACACTGGTTTCAACTCTATTGGATGTTGATTGGCACAGTATTGATTGTTATTGCAACACAGCTATGGGTAAGAGGTACCGATTTAAATTTTAAGTCAAGACTTTTATTAGTAAAAAACAGATTCAATATCAAAGGCAAGCTTGTTTTATCATTCCTGATTTTATCAAGTGTTGCTTGTGGAGGTTTTATTTATTACAACACCACAAAGCTAAATTTGTATCTTCCCAAAAATGAAAGAAGAGCTGTAATGGCCAATTTTGAAAGACAATATAAAAAGTATGAAAAAGTGCTGCAACCAAGGATTATAAGTGTAAATAACACGGTAGATATTTTTCCTGATGAGCGAAAGGTAAAGTTTGAAGGGAAATGGTGGTTAAAAAATATTCACGCTAAAAATATTGATACCATTATTTATAATCTTGGTGAAATTTATAATATTCAACATAAACAAATTAAATTTTCAATAGCATCTCAAACAATTGTGAGAAATGATACTTATGGCTTCTATGTTTTGAAATTAAAAAAGCCGCTTCTTCCTGGAGATAGCATGCAATTAAACTTTAGTTATGACATTGCCTACACAGGATTTGAAAATGAAAATTCTCAAACCAATATTGTATATAACGGCACCTTTTTTAACAGTACTTTTTTACCTTTTTTTGGTTATAACGCTGACATGGAAATAGGTAGTAACGATGAAAGAAAAAAAGAAAATTTACCCAAAAAAGCACGTAGTTATGCAATCACAGACTCGTCACGTTATAACAATTCCTATATAAGCAGCGATGCCGATTGGTTAAATTTTGAAACGACTGTGAGTACTTCAGAAAATCAGATTGCGCTTGCTCCAGGGTATTTACAAAAAGAATGGGTACACCATGGACGCAGGTATTTTCATTATAAAATGGATGCGCCTATCCTTAATTTTTATGCATATCTAAGTGCCGATTATCAGGTTAAAAAAGATCAATGGAAGGGTGTTAATATTGAAATTTATTACCAAAAGGGGCATGAGTATAATGTTGATAGAATGATTTTATCCATCAAGCATTCTTTAGCTTATTTTTGTAAAAATTTTGGACCATACCAACACAAACAAGCCCGAATTATTGAGTTTCCTGCTTACGCAAGTTTTGCACAATCATTTCCAAATACTATTCCTTATAGCGAAGGCATTGGTTTTATTCTCAATAATAGTGACCCAAAATCTATTGATGTTTCGTATTATGTTACAGCGCACGAAATTGCGCATCAATGGTGGGCGCATCAGGTTATTGGCGCGCCTGTGGATGGAATGACTGTTTTTAGTGAAACTATGTCGCAATACAGTGCTTTAATGGTAATGAAAAAACAATTTGGTAAAGAAAAAATGAAAAAATTCTTGGCTTATGAATTAGATGAATACCAATCGGAAAGAGGGCGAGAAAGAGAAAAAGAGCAGGCTTTATTGTTCAATCAAAACCAATCTTATTTACATTACAATAAAGGAAGTGTAATTATGTATGCTTTGCAAGATTTGATCGGAGAAGATAAAGTAAATATTGCAGCAAAAAACTTCCTTGACAAATATAAATTTAAAGGTCCTCCTTATCCGAATGCACTTGACTTTTATAGTTTTATCAAAAGTGAAACACCCGATTCATTAAAGCAAATGGTAGATGATATGTTTATTAGGATTACAGTGTTTAATAACCGATGCGAAAAAGCAACTGTAACAGAAACAAAGGATAAAAAATATCTTGTAAAGGTAGCATTAAACATGCAAAAATTTTATGCAGATAGTTTAGGAAATGAAAAGCTAACTGCGCTCAACGATTGGATTGATATTGGTGCTGTTGATGAAAACGATCAGCTTATTTACAGTAAAAAGGTAAAAATCAATAAAGGCAAAATGACTTATCAATTTACGATGGATAAAAACCCTTATAAAGCGGGGATTGATCCATTAAATCAACTGATTGATAAAGATGGCGATGATAACTTGATAAAAGTAAATTAGCATTTTTATCGCAAAAAATAAAAAAGTGCTACTTAATTTGAAAGCACTATTTTAAAGTTATGAATTGATTTGCCGTCAGTAACTTCTAAATTGTAAATCCCTTTTGGCGTGTTGAGCAACTCTATAAATTGCGCTCCATTAGTGTTTGCTGTAATCAATTTTTGAACTACTGTTTTACCTAAAACATCAATAAGTTTAACTTGTATTACAGAGTTGAGATTATTTAAGCCTTCTATAAAAATACCATTTAATTCGCTTGGATTAGGGTAAACTTTAAAGTTCGATTGTTTATCAAAGGCAATATTACCAACCGAAACAGGAGCAACTACAACTTTAAAATCTTTTGCTTCACCATTATCGACACCACCAGTCGTGCAAGGGTTAGTAGGATTTGATCCAGTTTGTAAAATTAAGCGCATCCTAAAAGTACCAACTGCAACAGGTGTAAAATTTGCCCCTGTTTGTGTGATGGCTCCAGCAGGGCCAACATTGGTGGTCATAATTCTTTCGGTGGCATCATCAAAAGTACCATCATTATTCCAATCAATCCAAGCGCCACAATAGATACTGAAGTCAACTAAAGAAGAAGAAGCATTGTAGTTAATGGTCAAAGCATAGCTATTACCTTCAGTAAGGTTTGCTGTATATGTAGAAAAATAATCCCCATAATTGGTTGGGCAAGGTACCCCAGTGCAAAAAGTGGTCCCTGAAAAGGAGGCAGAACTTAACGAGAAATCAATATAGGGCACAAAAGAACAAGCTGTGCTAGCAAAAGTTGGACTTCAATAAACTTGTGCTTTGGCAGCATCAGAAATTGTATTCAACAATAAAACGCAAAGCATCATTTTCTTCAAAAAAGATTTTGAGATAAATTTTGTAAGTATGTTATTCATGTATTTTCTTTAATTTAGTAAATAAATAGATTAAGTTTATTGTCTTGATTTTTCTCACCAAATATAATAAAATTTGAACTCCAAAATATTTTCTATTCCAACATTGATTTTAAAGAATTAGTACATTAAAACTACCAAAAAGTTTCTGAAACAATTAGAATTTACAGAACCATCCTTAAAAAAGATTGTTAAAAGAGAGCTCTTTAATTAAGTTCAACAAATTTCGCTCATTAAAATTGGCTAAAAATATAGCAGTAAGAATTAAAAAAAATAGCTACTTTCGGCTGCTTTTATTTAAATAAAATATGGAAAATAAAGATCATTCGCAAGGAATATTATGGGAAGTTTTTATACAAGGTAACCCTGGCATACCTCACAAACATGCAGGAAGTTTGCATGCACCAGATGCAGAAATGGCTTTGCAAGCGGCTCGTGATGTTTATACGCGCAGAAGTGAAGGTATTAGCATTTGGGTTGTTCCTGCTGCAAATATTACTGCCAGTAGTCCCGAAGACAATGGTTCTTTTTTTGAACCTTCAAACGACAAACCATACCGCCACCCTACTTTTTATAAAGTACCCGATGGTGTAAAATATTTGTAAAAATGAATGAATTAGAAACTGCCAAATACCAACTATGCCTAAGATTGGGCGATAGCGCTTTAATTTTAGGTCATCGCATCTCCGAATGGTGTGGACATGCTCCCATTTTAGAAGAAGACATTGCTTTAACAAATGTTGCTCTAGATTTTGTAGGCCTTTCAAGAAATCTTTTGACCTACGCAGCTCAATTGCAAAATGAAGGTAAAACCGAAGACGATTTAGCTTATTTACGCGATGTGGTGCTTTACCGTAATGCACTGATAACGGAGCAACCTAATGGTGACTTTGCGGTAACTATGGTGCGTCAATTTTTTTATGATGTATTTTCTTATGGTTTTTATCATGAACTTTGCAATAGTCATGATATTACCTTGAAAGGAATTGCCGAAAAAGCCGTAAAGGAAATAGATTATCATTTAAGACACAGCACTGAATGGATATACAGATTAGGCGATGGCACTGCTGAAAGTCATCAAAAAACACAAGATGCTGTTGATGAACTTTGGATGTATACTGGTGACATGTTTGACACTGACCAAAATTATAATTTACTTCTTGAAAATAATATTGTTCCTGAGATGAATAAGATCAAAGAACAATGGCATTTAAAAGTAAAAACTGTGCTAGAAACAGCAACATTAAAAGTCCCTCAGGTTGGATATATGCAAAGTGGTAGTTTAAAAGGAGCTCATACTGAACATTTAGGTTTTTTATTGGCAGAAATGCAATATCTACAACGTTCATATCCTAACAGTACCTGGTAAATAATTTTTTATTTCTAACCTAAAAGTCAAAGTTACCACTTTAACTCTTTTGCCATTTTGCCTGTTGAATTTCTTCTTTGGAGGCTTCATTTGTAATACCTTTATTTATCCAATATTTTAGTACATTTTATCAAACAATCAACACAATAAGTGTAACTTTGCACTCTCAAATTTAAAAACATGGAAGTAGTAGAAAAAAAATCGACAGAAGTAGCAAAGTTTTTAGCTGCATTAAACGTTAAAGAATTGAATTATGGTGCTTCAACAGGCTTAAATCATTTAAGTACAAAAGGTGCAAAACTTGATTCATATTCTCCAGTAGATGGTAGTTTAATTGGAAGTGTAAATTGCGCCACCGAAGCCGACTATCAGCAAGTAATGAAAACCGCCACCGAAGCTTTTAAGGAATGGCGAAATATTCCTGCACCTAAACGTGGTGAAATTGTTCGTCAAATGGGTGAGCAATTTAGAAAATACAAAGAGCCACTTGGGCAATTAGTGAGTTACGAAATGGGTAAAAGCTTGCAAGAAGGCTTAGGTGAAGTGCAAGAAA
>JBILPB010000091.1:0-14119 GCA_044374175.1 Bacteroidia bacterium
ATCTTACACAAAAATATTCTTATTATACTTCATAAAACACGAAGAAAAATCCTGACGGCATATGTTTTATGCTTTTGAAGATGGCTGCAGATCAATTTTAAAACAAACTAGTAAAAATATATGTTCCGAAAATAGAGAACTATAGCGGTCGGAGCCCGCCTGGTAAACTCACTCGCAAGATGCGAGCGAGCGCGAGAGTCTTCAAATCCATCAATTAAACAAAAGGAAATCGTAAATAAAAATCGCAAATCCAGCTAATCGTAAATCACTCCATCTAAAATCGTAAATAAAAGGGTACTCAAAATCTTCAACCGAAATCCTTAACCCCTCCACTCCCATTTTCAAAATAATAAATTATCAACATTTTAATAACAATTATTGAGGATAACTTGAGTAATTTAATATTAATGACTCGGTTTAAAAGCTTATTTTTGCAGCCTTGTTTAAAAAAAATATACGGTGACATTAATTAAATCAATTTCTGGAATTAGAGGTACAATAGGTGGTAAATCGGGTGATGGATTGAGTCCTATTGATATTGTAAAATTTAGTTCTGCTTTTGCAATCTGGATTAAACAAAAAAGTCAAAAAAAATCTGTAAAGATAGTTGTAGGCCGCGATGCACGCATCTCAGGCGAAATGGTAAACCACCTTGTGGCTGGCTCCTTGATGGGTGTAGGTGTGGATGTGATAGACCTTGGATTAAGCACTACACCTACAGTTGAAATGGCTGTGGCGCTCGAAAATGCCGATGGTGGTATTGTTTTAACCGCCAGCCATAATCCAAAACAATGGAATGCACTTAAATTACTCAACCATAAAGGTGAGTTTATATCGGGTAAAGATGGCGAAGAAGTGCTCGAAATTGCTGATAAAGACAGTATTGAATTTAGCGAAGTTAATAACCTTGGAAAATACTTCTTGATGGATGGCTACATGGCTAAACATATCGAAAAGATATTGGAATTGCCCGCTGTGAATGTAGAAGCCATCAAAAATAAAAAGTTTAAAATTGTTATTGATTGCGTAAACAGTACTGGTGGTATTGCAGTGCCAATGCTATTAAAAGCCTTAGGGGTAACCGAAGTTGTTGAGTTATATTGCACACCTGATGGTAATTTCCCGCACAATCCAGAGCCATTACCTGAGCATTTACACGATATTTCAAAAGCAGTTTTGAAAAACAAAGCGCATTTAGGCATAGTGGTTGATCCAGATGTTGATCGCTTGGCACTTATATCAGAAGATGGCGAAATGTTTGGCGAAGAATACACTTTAGTGGCTGTTGCCGATTATATTTTGAGTTTAAAGAAAGGCAGCACCGTAAGTAATTTGTCATCAACAAGAGCATTAAGAGATGTTACAGAAACTGCAGGCTGTACATACAGCGCTTCTGCAGTTGGTGAAGTAAATGTGGTAGAAATGATGAAAGCCACAAAAGCAGTTATTGGTGGCGAAGGAAACGGTGGTATCATTTATCCAGAATTGCATTATGGTCGCGATGCTTTAGTGGGAATAGCCTTGTTTTTAAGCCATTTGGCACAATTTGGAAAAAGCACTTCTATGTTAAGAAGCAAATATCCAAATTATCATATCTCAAAAAATAAAATTGAATTGAATAAAGATATCAATGCCGATAAGGTATTAAGCGATATTCAGGAAAAATATAAAAAGCAACCCATCAATACAGTGGATGGTGTAAAAATTGAATTTGATAAAGAATGGGTGCATTTACGTAAATCCAATACGGAACCTATCATCAGAATTTATGCTGAGAGCAAATCGCAAACTACAGCCGAGAATTTAGCAGAAAAAATCATTGCAGATATCAAGGAAGTTATTAAAAAGTAGTAAATTTACTCATGCAAAGCTTTTTTTATTTATTTTGTAAAAAGATTAATTAGTTTAACATGAAGATTTACTTTGATAATGCAGCCACAACACCCATCGACAAAGAGGTTGTTGATGTAATGATGCCTATTTTAACCGAACAATTCGGTAACCCATCATCCATTCATGCCCATGGCCGCAAAACGAGAGCCATTATTGAAAATGCCAGAAAATCGGTAGCTAAATTATTAAATTGCACACCTGCCGAAATATTTTTTACTTCTGGCGGTACCGAGGCCGATAATATGGCCATCATTGGCAGTGTTGATGATTTAGGGATCAAACACGTCATCACTTCTTCCATTGAACATCATGCGGTTGGCCATACCCTTGAACATCTCGAAAAACAAGGAAAAATAAAATTGAGTTATGTGAACTTGCTTGAAAATGCCGATGTTGACTTGAATCATTTAGAAGAATTATTAAGCAACAATAGCCGTTCGCTGGTAAGTTTAATGCATGCCAATAACGAAATTGGCAATTTGCTATCGTTAGAAGCTGTTGGCGAAATATGCAAAAAACACGATGCCATTTTCCATTCCGACACCGTGCAAACCATGGGGCATTACAAACATGATTTGCAAAAGTTAAATGTGCATTTCATTACTTGTGCTGCCCACAAATTTCATGGCCCAAAAGGCATTGGCTTTTTATACGTAAATCATCAAGTTAAGATTAAACCATTTATTTATGGCGGATCACAAGAGCGCAATATGCGTGGTGGCACCGAAAATGTATATGGTATTGCTGGCTTAACAAAAGCGCTAGAAATTGCTTACGAACACATGGAGGAGCATCAAAAACACATCCAAGGCATTAAAGATTATTTTATAAACAAACTAAAGGAAACCATACCAGGCGCAACATTCAACGGTAGTTCAGGAGGTAATTCCTTATATACAGTGTTGAATGTGCTTTTCCCTAAAACCGAGAATGCAGAAATGTTGTTGTTTAATTTAGATATTGCTGGCATTTCTGCTTCTGGTGGAAGTGCTTGCACAAGTGGAAGCAATCAAGGTTCGCATGTGTTAAGAGGTATCAAAGTTGACCAAGAAAGACCTTCTATTCGCTTTTCTTTTTCTAAATATAATACCAAAGAAGAAGTAGATTATACAGTGGATAAATTAGCCACCTTGTTTAAAGTAAAGAACTCAGAAATAGCATCTTAACCAATATTTTATGAACCGTCCAATTAGGGTACTTATTGCAAAAGTGGGTTTAGATGGCCACGATAGAGGAGCAAAAATAATTGCCTCTTTTTTAAGAGATGCAGGGATGGAAGTAATTTATACCGGCCTGCGTCAAACCCCCGAAATGGTTGTAAATACGGCCTTACAAGAAGATGTAGATGCCATAGGCATTAGTATTTTAAGTGGGGCTCATAATACTGTTTTTCCTAAAATTATTCATTTAATGAAAGAAAAAGGCTTGAATGATGTGTTACTCACAGGCGGTGGCATTATTCCTGAAACAGATATGCAAAAGTTAATGCTACAAGGCGTTGGGCAACTCTTCGCGCCAGGCACCGATACCAAAGAAATTGTAAATTATATCACCGAATGGGTGAAAACAAATAGAACATTTTAATTTAAATTAAATCATGAACTACGAAAACATACTGCATCATACAGAAAATAATGTATTGACCATTACCATTAACCGTCCCGATAAATTAAATGCGCTCAACAGCAGCACCCTAACTGAATTGAATGATATATTGGTAAAATCCAGAAATAATGATGAAGTACATGTTGTTGTTATCACTGGGGCAGGTCAAAAAGCATTTGTAGCAGGTGCCGATATTGCTGAATTTACTTCCTTAGATGCAGAGGGTGGAAGAATGTTAAGTAAAAGAGGAAATCAAATTTTTGCTTCAATAGAAAACTATCCAAAACCTGTCATAGCTGCTGTAAATGGTTTTGCGTTAGGTGGTGGACTCGAATTGGCTTTAAGTTGTCATATAAGAATTGCATCAGATAATGCCAGAATGGGTTTACCTGAAGTAACTTTAGGTTTAATCCCAGGTTATGGCGGGACACAAAGATTATCTCAAATGATAGGCAAAGGCAAAGCTTTTGAAATGATTTTTACTGCCGATATGATTAAGGCGGATGAAGCACTCAATTTAGGTTTACTCAATGCAGTGGTTCCTCAGGCTGAATTAATGAACAAAGTAGCCGAATTGGTTGAGAAAATAAAAAGCAAAAGTCGTGTGGCCATTAGCCATGTAATAGCAGCCGTGAATGCCAATTATAAAGATGGTGTAAATGGTTTTGAAGCAGAAATTGATGAGTTTGGCAAGTGTTTCGAAAGTGTTGATGCTAAGGAAGGTGCTCAAGCATTTATAGAAAAGCGCAAAGCTAATTTTGTTGGTACTGTTGAGAAAGCTTAGCAAATAATACCAATTGTATTTATTAAATAGCCCAAAGCTGTTTAATAAATTTACAATGGTTAATGCCGATACAACTTGAAACTAGTACAATAAGGCTTGGCCGCAATTGGACTAAATTTAAAGTGTAATCGGTATAATTTATCAAAAGCGCCTCATTTTTTTTTGCAACTGCCCTCTTCATGCGCTTTCGGAGTATTTCATTTTCAAGTTTGTACAAAACTTCATTAGAGCACAAATGTTTAAAAACCCACAACCGCCCAACTTGCGGGCCGGTGCTGTTATGGGCTGTTTTTTTATACCAATGTGATTTATAAATTATGCCAATAATTTAAAATCTTACATCGTAAATGCCAATCGGAAATAAGTTTCAGACAAATGCCGTGAAACAAATTTGGGCCATTACTTATTTCACATCGGTATTATTCAACTATTTGTCTTGAAGTATTATTTCTTTACCATCTTCTAAAATTACAATTTTTTGCTTCTCTGTTCTAAAATTTTGATATTTCGCGCCATATCCTGAAACTGTACATTCATAAATTTTTACAAGACCCAAATAATTTTTTGTAGTCATAGCGTAATTTGGATGTACTAAAAAGTCATAATCCCCGTTAGATAGGGCTTTATATGCAGCAGCTGACCTTACTTTGTTTAGTTTAGCTGTTTTCATTAGTTTTAATGGATTAATTTGACTTAATATTGAACCACCCGCATCAGTGCTGTAATTAATACCGTCTGCTGAAGTATTGTCACCACTTATTCTAAAGAACAGAAAATATGTACTTGAACTTTGACCTGATAGCTTAGCTGTTTCGTTTACCTTGATATCTGCTTTTATTGGATCTAATTGAACATTTCTGGAAATTACAGGAGAAGACTGAAATCCTTTGTTCGTTGATACACATGAAGTAAAGAAAATTGCTACTGAGCAAATCAATACTAGGTTTGTTATTATTTTTTTCATTTTTTTGCGTGGTCGCCACTTTTTTTAAAAATTAAATCCCGTTTATTTGAGTGGGTTCTAGTCTCCACTTTTGGTTGTCAATGTTACAAAATAAATTTTAAGTACGCTCAAAGTTGCCTCTGGTGGCTCTTGTGTTTATCCGCTATGTCTGTTAAACTTGCCCATAACCTATATATTAGCAATTATATTATTCATTCATCATGGGTAATATTTGTATTTTTACAACTTCTCTAAAATAAAATTTGTCATTTTTGTATAGATATGGAGTCTTGTATTTCCTCCACCTATACCATGATTTTTATCGGGATATATCATAAAATCAAAATGTTTATTAGCATTTTGAAGTGAGCTAACCATCTCAACCGAATTTTGAAAATGTACATTATCATCAGCCGTGCCATGTATCAAAAGATAATTTCCTTTTAGCTGTTCTGTAAAATTAATGGGCGAATTATCATCATACCCTTTCGCATTGTCTTTTGGTAAGCCTAAAAATCTCTCGGTATAAATGCTATCATAATAACGCCAATTGGTTACAGGGGCAACCGCAATAGCTGCTTTAAAAACATCATTACCTTTGGTAATACATAAAGAAGATAAATATCCGCCAAAGCTCCATCCTTGAATACCAATACGATTTTTATCTACATAAGGCAAATTTCCAATGTATTTAGCCGCTTCTATTTGATCCATTGTTTCATACATTCCTAAATTACCGTAGGTCAACTTTTTAAATTTTTCGCCTTTATATTGGGTTCCTCTATTATCAACACTTACAACAATATAGCCTTTTTGTGCTAAATGCTGATTCCACATATAAGCTGTTCCTTCCCAAGTATTGAGGACGGTATTTCTGCCTGGTCCGCCATAAACCACAAAAATAACAGGATACTTTTTTGACTCGTTAAAGTCTGGCGGCTTTATCATCCAGGTATTAAGTTCAGTGCCATCCGAAGTTTTAATGGTCATAAACTCCTTATTGGATAACTTATAATTTTTTAGCTTGTTTTGCAATGCCGTATTCTCTTCCAGTATGCGCACCTGTTTTCCATTTCTGTCGCAAAGTACGTAGGCTGCCGGTGTATTGGCATTGCTATAGGTATTAATAAAGTAATCAAAAGTTCTGCTAAAATTAGGTTCATTGTAGCCTAATTTTTCTGAAATAACTGAAAACTCAGAACCATCAATCTTAACTTTACATATATCTTTATTGATAGACCCAGATTTTGCTGCAGTAAAAAATAAAGTCTGCGAAACTTCATCAAATCCTTTATAGGCAATCACATCCCAATTTCCAGTGGTAATTTGGTTAATCATTTTGCCATCAAGGGAGTAAAGATACAAATGGTTATAACCGCCTAGCTCACTACTCCAAATAAAACTACTATTATCTGCTAAAAAAGTTAAATCGTTAGTTACTTCAATATAAGTGTTTGAGTTTTCTGATAACACAAGCCTTGATGCACCATTTACACACTCAATGAGCAATAAATCAAGTTTATTTTGCAATCTGTTTAAACGCTGACAAGCCAGTAAATTGGCGTTTGCTGTCCATTTTATTCTAGGGATATATTGGTCTACTTCAGTTCCAAGTTCTGACTTTACAGTTTTTTTTGTGTTTACATCATATATATGTATTTGTACTACCGCATTCTTCTCGCCTGCTTTGGGATACTTAAAAGTACTGTATTCTGGATACAATGTCCCATAAATAGACATCCCAAACTCTTTCACTTCTGTTTCATCAAATTTATAAAAGGCTATTTTATTACCATCAGGACTCCATTCGTAGGCTTTATCAAAACCAAATTCTTCTTCGTAAACCCAATCGGAGGCACCGTTAATAATTTTATTTTTTTGGCCATCAAAAGTTATTTGAGTTTCCTGTTTAGCAATCAAATCAACAACAAACAAATTATTTTGTCGAACAAAGGCTATTTTTTTTCCATCAGGAGAAAATGATGCCAATTGTTGCAATCCTGCTTGAGATAACAAAGTCCAGCCTTTACTTTTTATATCATACACAATGTAATTTGATCTATAAGAATGTCTGTATATTTTTTCTTCTTGTGTTGAAAAAAGCAATTGGCTTTCATCGAAATTAAATTTATATGATTCTACCTTTGGTAAGATGAGTCCATTATTTTTGGCCATGCTTGAATTAAAAATGGTATCCACAGCATTGCCTGTTTTGTAATTATATTTAACGATAAACTGTGAAGTACCAGCTGCCACCATAATCGTATAATGCGCTCCATCTTTCATTGAACTAATACCAGAAACTGATTTTGAGCCAAATTCATTGGTTTTCCAAATTTGCTCTAAAGTAATTTCATTTTGAGCCCAGGCATGCATAGTTAATGCAAAACAGCATAAAAAAATTCTAATTTTTATTTTCATGATTCACTTAATAATCTTTAATGGAATAGAGTTCAAATAAGCACAATTTAAGTACAAAAGACAAAAAAAAAGTGCCCCAAAATTTGCGGCACTTTTTAAATTAATGATAAATATATTTTATTTAGCTGTTTTAAAGCCTTCAATTTTGTAGGCCAATCCAATTCCCAACACGTTTTTGAGCTGCACTCCTTTACCTTGACGGTAATCGCCATTGTCTAATTTTACAGGAACTTGGGTATTATCATCATAAAGCAAGGTAGAGCTCAATGAAGTTTGTAAAAACTTATTAATTTTGAAGGCAAAAAGTAATTCTAAATTAACATCAACATTATTGGGCTTGTCTAAATAGTTGGAGAATAAGTCTAATTTTAAAGATAGCATCACATTTTCCATCAAATTCCTTTTATATTTAGTAGTCATATAAGCTCCAAATTCAGATAAAATTGTTTCTCCTGGCTTAACACCAAATGCACCAGCCTGGCTCAATTGATCGTCCATTACTATCAACGTTCTACTGGTAATTGGAGAAAGGAATAATGTAAAATCACCATTAGGTTTATAATCTATACCTATTGAAGCTAACGCATAGGCAGGCGCCAATAAATTAGAAATTCGAGCTCTTGAACCGTCTTTATTAAATACAAATCCTTCTGTAAATTGAGTTCTAAAACCACTTAAAAAAGAGAAAAAAAGTTTATGGCCTACGTCATACCCTAGTTTAGAATTGATATCAATTCTATCATCAGATTTGCGCAATTCGCCACCTTCGCCTTGTTTAATGCCACCTAAAGCAAAATCACCTGTATTATCCCAGGTCCAGTTTCCTTTTTTGTATTTTGCAAAAACAGACACTAAACCGTTCAGGGCCAAAGAGTTGTTATTACCACCAGCCCATTGGTAAAAGTTAGCTTGATTAAAGTTGAAATTGAATAAACCACCATTTCTCCAAATAGTGTCGTTTTGCGCTTGTGTTATGCCAAAACTAAGCAATAGTATAACGGTTAGAATTTTTTTCATTCTATGGTATTAAATAATAAAGTTTTTAAAATAGGTTTACTTTTTAAGTGCGTCTCTAATTTCCATCAACAATTTTTCTTGATTCGATGGCTCTGGCGCTGCTGCTGGCGCGGCTGTTGCTTCTTCTTTTTTCTTGGCCGCATTCATTCCTTTTATAATCATAAATAATACAAAAGCAACAATTACAAAATTGATCACTGCCGATAAAAACACACCATATTTTACAGAACCTAAAACAGTAAGGTCCTCTAATTTACTTAAATGGGCTGCCTCCAGCGCTGGTTTTAATAACAATGGAGTTATCACATCGTCAATCAAAGAGCCTACTATTTTTCCGAAGGCACCACCAATAATTACACCTATAGCTAGGTCAACTACATTGCCACGCATGGCAAAATCTTTAAATTCCTTTATCATACTCATGTTTTTTTTATTTTAAATTGAATAAAAAAAGGGGTAAAAACCCCTTTATAAATGATGAATAAAATAGTTAAATCCTATTTTTTGTGCAATTTCTCGTCAGAAACTGTTAATTTTTTACGTCCACGAGCTCTACGAGCTGCTAAAACTCTTCTGCCATTTGCAGAAGCCATTCTCTCACGGAAACCGTGTTTATTTCTTCTCTTACGCTGTGAAGGTTGAAATGTCCTTTTCATTGCCTGTTATTTTTTAAATTGGAGTGCAAATGTAGCACATTTTTATTAGTGAGCAAAATTATTTTTTGCTTTTATAAACAATGGCCTGTTAGTCCTTTTTAGAAATTATAGCAACCGTGAGTCTACAGATGCAAATTAATAATCCTTTTTCATCTATTATTTCTATTCCCCACACATGGGTTGTTTTGCCAATATGAACAGGTTTAGCAATACCTGTAACAAATCCTTGCGTAGCTTTTCTAATATGATTTGCGTTAATGTCGAGCCCCACACTCAAATATTTTGAACTGTCAATAATTAAATGACTTCCATAACTTCCTATTGTTTCGGCCAGCGCCACAGAGGCACCACCATGCAAAATGCCATAAGGTTGTTTAGTGCGCTCATCAACAGGCATTCTTGCTTTTATAAAATCCTTTCCTATCTCAATCACTTCAATACCAAGATGTTTACTCATGGTATTGTTGCCTATATCATTCATTGCATCCAATGCTACTTCTTTAAACCAAATCATATTATTCATTTTATTATGAAGTGCCAAAGTTATGGTATAATAAATTTTGCAGTAAATTAAGTTTTACCAAAAAGGTTAACAATTTATTAAAAGTTTAATTGATGATTTCAATCGCTATTTGGTAATATTGAGGTTCAAAAAAAGTTTTTTATTATTATGAGATATATTTTCCCACTTTTTAAAATTCCTGTGTCGTATTTTAAACAGCTCCTATTTATATTCGGTATTACTTTCTTTAGTATCAATGCGGCATCTGGCCAAACTAAGCTTCAAACATTTTCTGAAGATGATGTCATTATTTTAGAGGAATTAGTGCAACTTCTTGAAACTTGGGATAAAAAAGATGCCCGCAGATTTATGGATGAATTCTCAGAAGCATGGGCAAATAAGATTAACATGGAACAGAAAAAATTTGTGCGTTCTACCTGCAACACCATGCTAAAAAAACGTTCTAAGCCCTATCCCGATTTTACAAATTTTTTAGGTGCAATGATGAACTTTGTAAATGGAACGCAACCCCGCGAAAGTTACATTGCATGGCAAAAAGGAGCCGAAAAGTTACTCCTGGGCAAAACAATGACTGGCTTTTATAGCTATTGCGCCATGAGCGAGGGTTTATTTAAAAATAATTCATTTTACAAATCGGCCACCACTGAATGGCGCGCAAGTAGCAGCGATTATAAATTTGAATTTGACTCTGTTCCAAAGGTAATTTTTGCAAAAACAGATGTTAGTTGCTATGCAAAAGGAGATAGCTCTATCATTATGAGAACCAGTGGGATATATTATCCTATTACTCAATTATGGGTGGGTAAAAACGGACGAGTAGACTGGCGTAGAGCTGGAATTGACGAAAATTTGAGTTATGCAGATTTAAAAAACTACAAAATCTCCTGCAAAACTTCCTCATATACTGCCGATTCGGTTGAATATTACAATAAAAACTATTTTAAAACGCCTTTGTTGGGCAAACTTACTGATAAAGTACTTGCCGATGCTACCGACAACAGGGCCTCTTATCCTGAATTTAATTCTTATGATAAACGACTTGAAATTCCAAACATTTTTCAGGATGTAAATTATGATGGTGGTTTTTTTGTGAAAGGCGCAAGAATCATTGGTTCGGGTGATAAAAAAAACCCAGCCTTTCTAAAGTTTTATAGAAATAAAAAACTTTTTGTGCTAGTTTCTGCCAATAGTTTTATCATAAGAACCGACAGAATTTCGTCAGATAAGGCCGAAGTATCTATTTATAATGAGAGCGATTCTATTTATCATCCTGGGCTTACCATGAAGTTTATATTTAAAGACAAAGAACTTTCCTTAATCAGAGATAATCAAGGGATAGCGCGTGCCCCTTTTTCTGACTCATACCATCAATTAGATATGGATTTTGAAGCATTGTACTGGAAAATGGATGAACCATCTATTTCAATGGAAATGATAAAAGGAAGTGCCGAAAGTAATGCCACCTTCGAATCTAAAGGATTCTTCAGAGAAAAAAGATATTACAAATTGCAAGGTTTAGATGACGTTCACCCACTCATTAAACTCAAAAATTATTCAGAAAAAAACAAAACTTTAGAAGGCAGTATCAATCAAATATCTGCCTTCATGGGTATTTCACCCGAGTACATCAGACCAATGATGCTTTCCTTTAACAATCTAGGTTTTGTTGATTTTGAATATGAAGAAGACAGGATAATTATTCAAGATAGATTGTTTGATTATATTAAGTTTATGGCTGGTAAAAAGGATTATGATGTGATTGAATTTAAATCGAATTTATCGGGTAATAAAACCAATGCGAAAATTAATTTACTGAATTTTGATTTAAAAATTGCGGGGGTAAAACAAATCTTTTTGAGTGATTCTCAAGCGGTAAATATTTTCCCTCTTGGTCAAACCATTACGGTAAAGAAAAATAGAGATTTTAGCTTTGCAGGTATTATTAATGCTGGGCGATTCCAGTTTTTTGGGAAAGAATTCTCCTTCGAATACGACAAGTTTAAATTAAACTTAGTGAATGTTGATTCATTAAGGATAAAGGTGGCTACAGGTGGCTATTTACCTAATGGAGACGTAGAATATACCTATGTAAAATCAGTTATCGAGGATTTGAATGGTGACTTATTAATTGATGATCCAGCAAACAAATCGGGTAGAAAAAATCATCCACAATATCCTATCTTAAATTCAAAGAAAAATTCTTATGTTTATTGGGATAAGAGTTTTATTCAGAAAGGCGTTTATACCAGAAACAAGGTTGGCTTTTCGCTTGATCCATTCACTATTGACAGTTTAGATAACTTTACCAATGATGCCTTGTCTTTTAATGGAGATTTTGAGTCGGGTGGTATTTTTCCAAAGTTTAGAGAAACACTGAAGTTACAAGAAGACCTTTCTTTAGGGTTCAAAACCTCCACACCTGAAGGCGGCTATCAAGCCTATGGTGGCAAAGGGCAATACAATGATAAAATATTTATGAGTAATCAAGGTTTGAGAGGTAATGGAAAGCTTGATTATATTACCTCAACCACGGTTTCAAAAGATTTTATATTTTTTCCTGATAGTATGAATACGCGGTGCGAAAACTTTAGCAATAAAGCCACTGCTGGAAAAATACAATTTCCACAAGCAAGCGCAGATAGCGCCTATGTGCATTGGATGCCCTATAAAGATTACATGAATACCAGCAATAAACCCAATCATCCATTTAACATGTATGATGGCAAATCAGAATTATTTGGACATACAGCAATTTCTCCAAGCGGCTTAACAGGCGGAGGAACCATGCGTTTTTACAAGGCCGAACTTGATTCTAAGTTCATGAAGTTTGGTGAAAGAGTTTTTGATGCAGACACCTCAGACATCAGAATTGCTTCAGCAGCGGCAAATGATATAGGTTTACAGACTGTTAACTTTGCCTCACATATTGATTTTGATAACAAAGTTGGGGAGTTTAAATCAAATGGTGGTGGCGCTTATGTTAAGTTTCCTGTTAATCAATACCTATGTTACATGGACCAATTTAAGTGGTTTATGGAAAAAGACAATCTTGAGTTAAGCGCTAATTCAAAAGTTTCCAAAGAAAGTCAAAATGCACAAAATGAAGATTTAGACTTAACCGGGGCAGAGTTTATTTCTTTACATCCCGATCAGGATTCACTCCGATTTTTATCGCCTCAGGCTAAATACGATTTAAGAACTAATATAATTTATTGCCATCAAGTGAGGTATATCAATGTTGGAGATGCCAGGTTATTCCCAGATAGTGGCGAAGTTGTGGTTGAAAAGAAAGCTAAAATTAGAACCTTAACTAACGCGCAAATTCTTGCAAATACTGTTACCAAATTCCATAAATTATTTAATGGAACAATTGACATATACGGTCGTAAGAGTTACAGTGGAACAGCCGATTACAACTATGTGGATGATTTAGGGACCGAACAAAAAGTACATTTTGATAAGGTTGCCACTGATGGCTCTGGTCAAACGATTGGTGAAGGTTCAATATTAGAAACCAATAACTTTAAACTGAGTCCCTACTTCGATTATAAGGGGCAATTGAATTTAAAAGCAGCCAATGAATTACTTACTTTCAATGGTAGTTTTAGAATTAATCATAGTTGCAGCAATATGGCCATAAAATGGATAGAATTTAAAGGTGATGTAAATCCTAAAGAAGTTTACATTCCATTGGATGATACAACTGTGGTTGATAAAAAAGCCAGAACTATGACTGTTACTGGATTTTTACTCAATAATGATTCCATGCATGTATACTCTTCGGTAGTGAGTCATAGAAAAGGTATTGTTGATGGAGAGTTAATTGTTACTGGTGGCTATATCTATTTTGATAAATTTTCGAGAGAATACAAAGTAGGTAGCATGGATAAAATTAAGGATTTAACTACTCCAGGTAATTATGTGAGCCTGGCAGTTGATAAATGCGAATCGTATGCCGAAGGAAAAATTCAGCTAGGCGCTAAACTAGGACAGGTTAAAGTAAACTCTTTTGGCAACATCTCACACAATTTGATTACCGATACAGTACATTTTGACTTAATTATGGCCATCGACTTTTTCTTTGACAATGGTATTTTAAAACTAATGAGCGAAAAATTTGAAGCCTCAACTTCGATGCAACCTGTTCCTTTTGGAAGAAGTCAGTACGAGAGAGCTTTAATGGAATTTATAGGTAAAAAAGAAGCAGATAAGTTAATCTCTCAAGTAAATTTATACGGAGCTTTCAAAAAAATACCTGATGAATTGGAACATACTTT
>JBILPB010000092.1:0-13960 GCA_044374175.1 Bacteroidia bacterium
CCATAGCCTTTGCCTCTATATTTTTCGTCTACAAACACATCCATAAAATAAGCAAATTGTCCTAAATCGCTTACCACACGTGCAAAACCAATTTGTTCATTATTTAAATACAAACCATAATTAAACGAATGGTCAATACACAATTGCATGGTAGCCTCGCTCCTCCCCTTTGCCCAGTATGTATTGGAAATAAATTGATGGATAAATTGTAAGTTAAGTCTTTGGGGGTTGGAGTCTATTTGGAGGTTTGGGTTCATGTGCAAGAAATTAATATTGTTTAGTCAAATTTTCTATCACCTCAACAGCACGCTGCAAACGCTCTTGCTCCACTCCTTTAATCATCACATAATTTGCCTTGCTTTGCATTAAATCATTTTCATAAAGTGCCAGCAATTCTTTTCTATGATGAGGATGTTCTCTTAATGGATCAAATGTCCAAGGTAAATCAATATCACAAAGTAAATGTAATTGATAATCATTTGCAGCATATTGCTTTTCTATTTCTATTGGAAACTCTTTAAATACAAAGCCTGCCCATATTTTATTCACCAATAAAGTGGTATCACAAAATAAATATTTCTTAGCATTTTGTATTAATGTTTGCTCCTCTTCTAACTGCAATTTGGCGATAACAATAATGTCATTTAAAGTATATGGTCTGTTTAAATTGGCCATATAACTGCGCGCCATTTCGGGCACCCATGGTTCATTATAATATTCGGCCAAAGCTTGCGCCAAGGTAGATTTACCAGTAGATTCGGGACCTACAATGGCTATTTTAATGATATCTGCTGTGCTTTTTTCCATTTAAAATAACCAATAATTGCAAGCATGGTGTATAGTGCATACAGCAGGGCGGTAATATGTAAAGCTCGTTGCGTATAAATGTAAATAGCTACACTATCTATTACAATCCATAATAGCCAATTTTGCAATACTTTTTTAATTACCAACCAAGTAGCCCAAACACTAAAAACGGTCACTGGCGCATCAAGCCAAGGTAATTTAGCGTTTGTATTTTGTTGAAACCAAAATGCCATCACAAAAGAAATAATGCTACAAATTAAAATAGCTTGGATCCAGGATTTAAAGCTTAAATTAATAATTTGCTGATCATCTTTAAGTGTAGGATTTTGTTTTTGCCACTGAAAATAACCTACAATGGCCATGATTAAATAAAAGAATTGCAAGCCAGTTTCAATAAACAATTTTGCATCAAAACATATCTTAATGTAAAGTACCGAACTAATGGCAGCTGCTAACCAACACCAACTATTTTGATAAGCTGCTAATACAAGATAGACTAGTGCTAAAAAAACAGCTATTACTTCAATGCCTGTGATAGCTTCCAAACCTTTGTTTATGGTTTAATAAGCACTAATTTTTGATGGCTAACCTTACCATTGCTTGCATTCAACATATTGATATAATAAATACCCTCACTCAGGTGCTGCAGATTAATTTCATTGCCACTGCTTATTTTTTGATCCACCACTAACACGCCTCTTGCATCAAACATTTTTATTTCAAAAATATCATTCAGGTTGGCTTTAAAAGTAATGATATCGTTCGCAGGATTTGGTACAAATGCTTCTTCGTTTTGTGGACTTGTTTCTTCAACGCCACTTAAAAAATCTTGACATGCACCAAAAACCGGACGAATCATCCAAGAACCCTTAAATTGCGTTAAGTACCAGGTACCTGTAGTTTGATAATATTGCATATCCATGGCATTGGTATTTCTATCTATTCCTATATTAAGTTCTGAGGCACCATTCTGTTCTAAGCCGATAAAGAAATTACCTGGAACGATCAAGGTACTACTTAAAGGAAAATCTACAAAGCCATTGATATAGCTATACTGTGGAGAAAATGGCGTTGAACTTCGGTATAATTCATTCCCTGGTTTTCCGTTTGGATCTTCGTTCCAAACCACCAAATTAAATTGGTTAAACTCAGCCGCATTTACCACAACCGGGTTAAAATAAATACGAATTGCCTTCAGCGTATCGCTTGTAATGGCTGTAAATTTTACTGCCATTTGGGCAAAGGGCGAAGTTACCCCATAGGCCGCTTCAGCAGAGCCATCATCATAGGCAAAACAATCACCAAATACTTGTGTATAATAAAGAGTATCATTGGCAGTGTTGGGCTCTGCAGCAATATTTTGAATAACACTTCCTACTTCATACCTAGCACACAACGATGTTATGGGAAATGAAAAGGTACTACTCGCTAAAGGATTTAAAATTTGATTACAAAAGGTGCAACTATTAAGCACTAGTGGCGCAAAATCTACATTATTCACATCAATTGAAAATAGTGAATTATTGAAATAATCCTTTACTCTTAATGCATAACTCACATTAATGGATTGATTAAATAAATTCCTCACATAATTTTTAAAAAAATCTGCAGAAGCACTATTGTATTGTTTTCTGGGAATTTCTTGGTATCTGCTAAATACAGATTTACCAGGATAGACCCAGGTAATGTCTTTAATGATGGTATCTGCATCTAAATCTAATCTTACATAATCAATGTGCCAATGATCTAAATTTCCGCTGAGCGTAGCATAATTGGTAAATCTAAACTCAAATGATTTGTGGTAAAAAATGGTATCTTTTATAGCAATTACTGTTCTCGAAAATAAACTGTCAGTCGTTAAAGCATATCCTGCCTTTCCCCAAACCCTTTTCCAGGATCCATCTCTTGCTTTAAACTCTAATTGAAGCGAATCTTCTGGTTCAGGTTTATTACCACGCCCTGTGGATTGATAATAGAAACTAAAATGAATACTATCTTCAACAGGAGTAAATAATGAAAAATCGAAAGGTACAGAATTTAAAACATCTGCTTTACCCTGCGCTGTTTGAATATTAAAATTATAAGGATAACCTGTAGAATCAATTCCATCGAAGGTTACCACACCTATACTTGGAGGATTAACCGGATAATTATCATTCCAAAAAACATTTCTATTTTTCCAGTTGGCTTCACCGGCAGCTAACTTAGTGTAATATAAAGTATCACTCAAAAAAGTAATTAAAGTATCGGGCTGTATAAAAAAAGTATCAGGTTGTAACGTTGTGGTATTATAGCTAATACTATCATAAGCAGGCCAAAACTCTTTAGCTAGTGTAATGGTATTAGGTGCTAATTTATTTTGAAAAAAAGTGAGCTGAAATGGACTATTAGCCACTTTTGATACCGTATTATCTGTAGCATTGAATGTAAAAGTGTATGAAGTATCTATCATGTAATACAAATCAACAGTGCTAGGCAATGCACCATTTATTTTATAATTATACCACAGTGTATCAGACTTTGCAGATGCTGGATAATCATCACGATTATAATTCGTGTTTTTAACTCTGCTAAAATCATCTTGGAAAGGCAAGATACTAATTGGCGTATAAACCCAAAATTGGTTTAAACTATTGGGAGCCCTGCCTATATTTAAATCCTGATTTTGTTGAATTACTCTTGCATTGGTGCTCAATTCAACAATCCTTTCTTGCGCATGGCTTTGCACAACATAACAAAGTAAAGAAACAAATAGCGTAAAATGTTTAATCCTCATTTTCTTCATCTTGATTATTCAATCGCAATTTAAGCGAATCTTTTGCTGAATTTATTTTTGAAACATCCTGGGTAAAGAATAAATCGATAGCTCTTCCCAAATTAACTTTTGTATCAACACTATATAAAGGAAATTGCCTATAAACAACAGCCTTAAAAGTATCTACTACCGATTTATCGTATACTTCTGAACCCACTGATAACGAATTTTCTGCTATTTTATTGACAGCTTCCTTTCTTGTTAAACCAATCATATCTGGCAAATTAACTTTTTCACCCTTTAATCCATCTCCTAAAACCAAATCTATCTTAGATTCTTGCACTATAGGCTCACCCGGCTCAATAATCCTACCTCTATACATTTGCTTTAACACAGCATCTTTTGCAAAATCGGGTTCATATTTTAAATTTCCAACTACTAAGCCATAGGTTTCTAAAACTGCAGTCGCCTGACGCAATGAATAATCAATTAACTTGGGCATTTTAATGGTTGGTGGCTTAAAGGCATTTATTGTTACATACACTTTTCTATTTTGCTTCACCTCAGAGCCTGCAGCAGGATTTTGATCAATAACGGTCCCTTTCTTTTTGTCAAAAACGTAAATAGAATCATTAATGATAAACTCAAGATCAAGGGTATTTTCCATATCCTTAAGTTGTTTAGGGCTTTTACCACTTAATTCAGGCACTTTTACAGTTATGCCGTGTTGGGTAAAACTTTTTAGCCATTGTAATACAGCCCATATTAGCACTGCATAAATTGCGGTAATAATAAGAAAATGCTTAATTAAACTACTACTTTTTGATGTGGCCATGCTTGAAAAACAGCTGCAAATTTAACTGAATTAATTAAAATGAATCATAAAGTTTAAACGCTAAGCTTTTGGGCTGTTTTTAGTGCATTTCTTTTAAAGCCAAATTCGAGAATACGGTCAATAAAATCGTAGGGTTTGTAACCATTAATAGCTGTTTGATGAAAAATACAGGTAGCAGGTGTCATTCCTGGTAAAGAGTTAACTTCAATAAAAATAACCTCAACTTTATTCACATCAAAAATCCTTACAAATGCGTCAATTCTTGCATAACCTTCAATGTTAAGCAATATAGCTGCCTGGTGCAATTGCTTTCTTACTTCGTCAGAAATTTTATGCGCTTCCTCCATATTAACAGCATATCTGGCGGGCGTAATATTTTGGCCTTGTCCGGCTAAAAACTTTTCTTCTAAAGAAAGTACTTCACCTTCGGCAAGTGTTTCACTGGCCTCAAAAATCTCGTATTCTACATCATTATTATTGTTATAACGTGTTAACATTCCTCCTGTTATTTCAATAAAATGTGCCGCACCATTAGCACTTATAAGTTCTTCAATTAAAAATTCCCTTTTTTGAGGAAATTCCTCATTAGACTTTACTTTTAATTGCAAAGCATCTGCTTCAATCAAGGGTAATTCAGCCCTGAAAATAAGTGCCGCAAATGCTTCTAAATCCTTTCTTGATTTTATTTTTTTTACAGCACTGCTACATCCATCATCCACTGGTTTTGCTATCAAAGGATAGCCTATGTACTTTTCAATTTGCTCAATAAGTGCGGTTTGATTTTCTTTCCATTCGCTTTCATACACCATCAAATGTTTAGCGGCCAGCATTCCGGCTTGCATCAATATTTCATTGGTCATGTATTTATTAATGGTAGTTTGAGAGCTTTTTACTCCACTCCCGTTGTATGGTATGCCTAAAGCATCTAACTTACTTTGCACCGCACCATCTTCGCCCGGACGACCATGCAAAGCAATAAATACGATATCTACCATTTGCTTTAGCTGCTCATAAGTAATTTGCTGCGGATCAATTGTAGCCTGACTTCCTGTAAAGAATCCAGTAATTGCCGATGCGTCAGTTTTCACTGAAGTAATAAAAGGATGCTCATAAAAACTACTTACTTTTTCTTTGATATCATCGGCATTATCTTTCAATAAAATATTAATAGGCAATGTATATAATTGATGCGCTTCGTTGCTTCCCGTAAGGAAGATTGGAATGGGCAAATACTTTTCTGAAGAAGCTAACTTCTCGAAAATATTTCTGCCACTTTCAACAGAAATATGTCTTTCACTACTATACCCTCCGAGTATAACGGCCACTTTTATTTTATTGCTAAAGGCAGCATTATTACTGGTAATTAGAAGATTTAAATGATCGAAAAGCTGGTTAATTTTAAATTGATTTTTACTTAACAAGGCTCTTTTTTTGAGCGATGTACTGATGATAAAGGTAAGAAACTGCGAAGGATTGAGTCCAATTTCGGCCGCCTGATGAAAGAAAAATGAGGAAGGCATCATGCCAGAAGTGGTGTTGGGATCATTTAAAAATACCAATCCTTCATCATTGATAAAGCCATCGATACGCGCATATACATCAAAACGCAGTGCATTAAAAAGTAATTTGCAGGCAGTGGCAATATCCTGAATTTGATTTTGAGGTAAATCAATAGGCGTTATTTTGCGCGCCAATCCAGGTAAATATTTGCTTCTGTAATCAAACAAATCTTGCCCTTTTCTTATTTCAGTGGGTGGTAATGAAATAACTTCTTTTTGCCCATTTACATAGTGTTCAACAACAATACATGAAAACTCTTTGCCTTTAATAAATTGCTCCACAAGCACTTCATTTTCGCCATCTAAAGCCTCTATTAAAATTTCACATTGTTCGTCATGAACAGCATTCAGTGTGGTTAACAATTCTTCAGGATGTAGCACAACTTTATGTTCGTCACTCATTCCATTTTTTTGAATTTGAATATGAACAGGCATCCCAATTCCCTCTCTAATATCAGCCCAATGACGCACTTTTTCGACTCTTTGATGTGCTGTTAAAGCCAACCAAAAAGAAGCATCAAATTCTATCCTGAATAAACTTTTATTGATGGCCTCACAAAATTGCTCAAAAGAATTTTCTTTTAAAATACTGATACCAATAGATGAACCTTGTGTTGGCGCCTTTATTACCATTGGGAAATTTACCAATGCCAATGCCTTTTCAAATACATTTTTTCTATTGGTTTTACGCCATTCTTCCTTGTTAATAGTGATGTAATTTGGGCAGTTAAAGTTAGCTTCACTCATCAATTGTTTTTGAATCACTTTATTGATGCCAACTGCCGAAGGGTAAATTCCTGATCCGGAATAAGGAATACCATAAAAATCAAATAAGCCTTGAATAGTGCCATCTTCGCCATAAGGCCCGTGTAGGCATAAAAATGCAAAATCAATAATATGCTTTAAATCACTGGGCTGTATTATTTTACCAATTTCCTGAGCCATTTGTAAAGCCTTGCTTTCATTAACTTGCGAAAGGCTTTCGGCATATACTTGAAATTGATTAGGACTATCAATAAGGTAGGTAACAGGAGGATAAAAATCGCGCACACTGCCTTTATAAATGTATTTCCAATCCAATTCAATAATATTTCCAAAACTGTCGATAAACAATGGAATGGCCTCAAAAAGAGATTTATTTAAATTATCATAAACGGTTCTGCCGCCAGCAAAAGAAATCTCGCGCTCGCGCGAAAAGCCACCAAATACAATTCCTACCTTTACTTTCATTGTTTATTTTATTGAAATGTTTACGAATCCAGCTAATTCCATATTTACTAAACAAAAATAAGCCATGAAACGCTTTGTTTCATGGCTTATTAAATAATACTTTAACAATGATATGTTAAATAGTCTTTAAACCATTAAGATAGTTGACTAATTTTCTGAAAGCCAAGAACCTGTGGCTAATTGAATTTTTAATATAGGAATCCATTTCTGCGAAGGTAATATCAAAACCCTTTGGTTTAAAAACAGAGTCGTAACCAAAGCCACCGCTGCCTTTAGGCTCATTGGTAATTTCTCCTTCAATCACCCCTTCAAACAACTGCTTTTGACCATCAATTACACAACAAATTACTGTTCTGAACTGAGCTTTTCTGTTGCTTTTGTTTTTCATTTTATTCAAAAGCATTTCAATATTATCTTTATCACTTTTATGTTCTCCTGCATAGCGTGCACTGTATACACCTGGCATACCATTTAAAGCATCAACTTCTAAACCTGTATCATCGGCAAAACAATTTTTACCAAATACACCATAAATATGCATGGCTTTTATTTGTGCATTAGATGCTAAATCAAGACCATCTTCGTCAATTTCTGTATTGAAGCCCAATTGATCAAGCCCTACAAGCTGAATGCCAGAAGTAAGCATATCCTGAACTTCGATAACTTTATTTAAATTATGAGTGGCAAATACCAATTCCATAATGTCTATTTTTTTTGTTGGTGGTAGAAAAATTGCTTCGAACAATGTAAATTATTTTTTGTATTTAAAGATTAATTTGACGTTAAATTTATAATAACGTTTAATACAATAATAAATATATTTTAAACAAGTAATTAACTATTGGAGTAATTACAGAAATAAGTTTACAAATCAAGCTTTTAAGGCGATAAAAATATCCCTAAAATAAAACTTCAGCAGTATTTGTTCCTGTATATTTTAAAATAATGTTGTTTTTACCCTCCTCTAAAATCTGCTGTTCCTTAAAAAGCATGTAATTAAAATCAATTTCAAAAAACAAGTATCTATATTTGTGCAGATTTAAACCGTACTGTTGTATTAGTTCTTGTTTATTTTGAGCACTTGTTTCTTTCAAAAATAGCAATTGTGGCTTTACTTTATGTGCCATGTAATAATCAATTGCTATCAATTGCTTTAATTTAATATCTTTACTATAATTAATTTCTACAAACTCGTTCAATAACTCATAAACATTGGCCAAACTGTGTTTATGAAAATCGCTTTTACTATCAAAATATTGGGCCAAACCTAACATAAAATCAAAAACACTGTATTTTACAGTCACATATTTTAACGTGTTAATGGCGCGTTTCTTATTCCAATATATTTCTAAAGCCTCTTCTAAAAGGCTAATTTGATGTAATTCACTTTTTGATAAATAATTACTTTCTATTATCTGATAAGGCGGTTCGGGATCAAATTTGTAACCATGCGATTCGTATTTTAAACGCACTGGTGTGCCTTTTAAAAACTTTAAAAAACCAAGTTGTAACTCCGATGGAAAAATTTTAAATACTTCTTCAAAACTAAATTTAATGTCTTCAAAATAATCGTGCGGCAAGCCTACTATGAGGTCTAAATGCATTTCAATTTTATGATGCAATTGCTCAATTACCTTTTTTGTTTTTTCAAAATTTTGTTTTCTGCTTACTTCCAAATTGGCTTTTTGGTTTACTGTTTGTATCCCAATTTCAAATCTAAATAGGCCTGGTGGAACATGTTCATCAATAAATTTAATAATTTCGGGATGTACGATATCTGCCGTAATTTCAAATTGAAAAACATTGCCTGGCTGGTGATTTTCGAGTATAAATTTAAAAATATCAATCGTAAAATCTTTTTTTACATTAAAGGTACGATCTAAAAACTTAATTACTTTGCCATGTTTCATTAAATGCAACAAATTGGCTTTAATGGCATTATTAGGTAAATAACGCACTTTATTATCTAAACTGGCCAAACAAAACTCGCACTTATATGGGCAACCTCTTGATGTTTCTATATAACAAACTTTATTTTTTAAAGCTGTTACATCATCATTTTCATAAGGCATGGTATGCTCATAATTTTTAACATCAAAAGTCACAGATTGCTCTGTATACAAAACTTTGCCATCTTTTTTACTTACCAGATTAGGAATCAAATCAACATTTGGATAGGCATCTAAAAATTGCCTAAAAGGTATTTCTCCTTCACCAGTAATTATAAAATCAATTTCACTTAAAGCAATTATTTTATCCCATTCATAACTTACTTCAGGTCCACCAAGTAAAATTTTAATAGCAGGATGAATAGCCTTAATTTTTTTAATGACTTCAATAGTTTGGGTGATATTCCAAATATAACAACTAAAAGCAAGTATATCAAATTGCGCGCAATACTGAGCAATTGCTTCTTGATCTTCCTTTATAGAAAACTCTTTATAAGTGATATTGTGCCTATCCTTATTTAAATGATAAAGCAACCTAACAGCCAGGTTAATATGGATGTACTTGGCATTTAAAGTGGTTAGTAAAACTTTCAAAAAAAATTAGTTAAAATAATTATTTGGCGTTTATTTTTGAATAGTTAATTTCCCAGAGACAATAGATTTACCATCGTTTATCTGATAAAAATAAAGTCCATTTGGGATCTCACTAATATTCATTGAAGCAATCATTCCATCTTGAAATTGGCAATTTCCTTCAAACACCAATGCACCTTTAGCATCATACATTTTAAACGCTTGATTTCTTGCCTGGTCTATCATTTTTATAAATAAAATGTCCTTTGCTGGATTCGGATAAATTAAAGCTGACTTTTGAAATGAAAACTCTTCAACCGAAACTGGATTGTAAAGCACTTCTATATCATCAACCAATAGTACACTTCCAACAACTAATAAACTGGTATCATTTTGAAAGTTTCCTGAAGCAAAAGTAATGTTTAATGAATCTGCAGTTGGCCACCCATTATAATAAAGCGGCACTTCAAAATAGGTATAATTACTGGCAGCAGGCAGCTTTACGAGACCTGAGTCTAATCTTACACCATAGCCCAAATTTGAATCATACTTTGAAGTAAAGATACCCACCAAAGCAGTGTCATTACCAACAGGACTGTATTTATAATAGCCTGTTACTTTCATTGGGTTTTGAACAACAGCCATTCCTCCTGCAAATTCTTCATTATAAAAATAGCCATTGGACGCAAATCCCACAGTGTCGCCATTCATTGACAATACATTTTCAATTCTTAAAGCATATTGACCAGAGTGAGCATCGGTAGATTGTGTAACACAAGGTGGTTGGTTAATAAGCGCAAAATTAGGTGTCCACCAATTTTCAGGCTCCAAACTTTCAACTGTTGTCCATGTTTCAAAATTAGTACTTGGCGCACCTACAGCTCCTGTAAATCCTATATTATCGAGATAAAGTTCACTACCTGGTATAGTTGGATATTGACTTATATTTGAACTTACCAAATAACCGAATAAGGTATCTGGAATGGTGGTTGCATCAACCCACGTAATTAAAGACTTATACTCTTGATAAGCGTTTTGAACACCTGTAAACTTTAACTGCACAAAACCTATTGGATCAACAAAACCAAACTTTCTGAAGCCAACAATTATACTGGCGGTATCATTTGGTTGTATATTAAATTTAGCATAACACTTTAAGCTATCTGGTCTTACATTAATTGCCAACCCCCCATTTATTGTAGAACCATTGGGCGTTCCAATAATAATTACACCAGGCAAAGTATCATTTGCAGCTGCTACTGTAGTTAATTTTGCGGCAAAATTTCCTGCATAGGCATCGGTAGTTTTAGCTACGTTACCGCTTTGTGTACTAAAATAGCTCTGTAAATTGGAGGTGATACCAAAGTTGGGTTCATCAAAGTAAAAATTGTTATACCAATTTTCAAATCCTCCATTGGGTACAGTTTGTGCAAATGAATAGCTTAGCAGTAGCATAGACAATATAGAAAGTATATTTCTTTTCATGTTTTTAATTTTATGACAAATCTAATTATTATGGCTACGATAAATTTTAATTAAACGTTAAATATTTTTCCTGGATTTAGAATATTATTAATATCGAACACTCTTTTAATCCCAATTTGCAAGTCTATTTGGGCTTGTGACTGGGCAATTGTTAAGTACTTTTTTTGAACCAATCCAATGCCATGTTCACCACTAATGGTGCCTCCTAAACTTACACAAAGTTGAAATATTTCTGCTATCCCTTTTGTAATTTCATCATTCCAAACTTGATCAGAAAGATCTCCTTTTATAATATTTACATGCAAATTTCCATCACCAGCATGTCCGTAGCATACCGATTTAAAGCCATATTTATGCCCAATTTCTTTTACTCCTTTTAGTAATTTTGGAAGTTCGGCACGTTTTACAACTGTGTCTTCTTCTTTATAAACCGAGTTGCTTTTAACAGCTTCTGCCACACTCCTGCGCATTTTCCAAAGGTTGTGTTTTTGGGCTTCTGTATCTGCAAAAAGAATTTCGCCACATTCAAATTGGGCAACTACTTCCGCCACCTGTTCTGCTTCTTTCAATAAAACATCCAAATCGTTGCCATCCAATTCAATTAACAAATGCGCTTGAACCTTTTCATCAACATCTAAATTTATTCCTTCAACATATTTTAAAGCCCAATCAATTGCATCGCGCTCCATAAACTCCATTGCACTTGGAACAATCCCTTTATAAAAAACTGCAGCAACAGCTTCGCAAGCCTTTTCGGCATTATTAAAAGGCACCAGCATTAACACATTTTTTTGAGGCAGTGGTATTAATTTAAACACAATCTTTGTAACAATTCCGAGCGTACCTTCGCTTCCAATCATCAAATGAGTTAGACTGTACCCTGTGCTGTTTTTAAGTGTGTTAGCGCCTGTCCAAATAATCTCTCCATTTGGTAAAACAACTTCTAAGTTAAGCACATAATCGCGTGTTACGCCATATTTAACGGCCCTTGGGCCTCCACTGCAATGCGCAATATTGCCACCTAAAAAGCAACTGCCTCTACTTGCCGGATCTGGAGGATAAAAAAGTCCTTTTTTTGCAACCTCATCTTGAAAAATTTGATTGATCACACCTGGTTCAACCGTGGCTTGTAAATTTCGCTCATCTATTTCAATGATTTGATTTAACTTTTCAAGACTAAGCACCACACCCCCATAAAGCGGCAGAGCACCACCACTGAGTCCTGTGCCTGCTCCCCGAGGTGTTACAGGAATTTTATGCTGATTGCAATATTTTAAAATAGCAGCAACCTGCTCAACTTTATTGGGCTTTATCACCACATGAGGCAGTAAGCTTAAATCCTCGGTTTCATCTTTGCTATATCTGACCAAAGATTCGCTATCAGTAAACACCTGTTCCTGCTTACAAATACTTGTAAAATAACTGATATCTTCGGAATCAATTTGCTTGTAATTCATTAGGGCAACTTTTTCTTGTTATACTTTTTATAATCCTCGTCAATGAGATGTTCAAAATGTTTAATTTGAATTTTATTTATTTCCGCATTCATTTTTAACTCTTTTATTAAATCAACAGAGGCTGTGTTGGCTTCCTTGACGGCACCTGATTTAAGTAAAATTTTAAATTTATAATACAAAAATATGGCATTTTGAGGAAATCGGTGTAGAAGTTCATTTACATTCAGCAAAGCACTTGCATACTTCTTTTCCTCCAAATACAATTTCATTAAAAAATAATGCCCTTCAGTACTTAAATACTTGTTGGAATTATTGGCGGCTAATTGTAAATACTCAATTCCCTTAGTTTTATCGCCTTTAGGATAAAGATACAAATAAGGCACCAATACAGGATATTGTTTAGCTGTAACCACTATGTGATAATTATACAAACCTGATGACAAATAAAAGAAAGGATATTTAGATTCGGCCCCAAAACTTTTTTCTAAATAATTTAAGCAGCTATTGATCCTAAAAAATGCTTTCAAATAATTTTTATTGAGCCCATCCATTCTGGCCATATAGCCATATAAACTAATGCCTTTGTATAAATGACTATTGCCTTTATCCTTTTCCTTTTCAAAATAATTTTCGGCCATCGACAAGGTTTGATAATAGTTGTTTTTGGTTGCCTTATCATTAATGCCACTAATAATTTTCCACCACAAAATATTAGCCTTTAACATGTATAACTCAACTTCTTCTCCATTTTTCATTTCCGAAAAATATACATTGATGAGGCTATCGGCAGTATTGAATTTAAATTGATAACATAAATCTAAAATTTTACCCGCTTTTACAGGCATTTCCTGCGCGGAGGTAGGAATAACATCAACTGCTAACAAAAGTAATACAGAAAATATTCTTCTTATGGCGTAAAGCATTAAAACCGCATTTGATAATTGAGTGCGAACTTATCAAATAATTACTTAACTCCTTTCATTAAGATGATAAACAAAATTTTAAATTCTAAAATCTCTATAACAAAATTCTAAATTCTAAATTCTAAAAATCTCAATACTAAAAATCTCAATACTAAAAATCTCAATACTAAAATCAAAAATTCAAAATTCAAAATTCTAAATTCTAAATTCTAAAAATCTCAATACTAAAAATCTCAATACTAAAATCAAAAATTCAAAATTCTAAATTCTAAATTCTAAAAATGGTAATAGCTTAATTAATTCTTGGACACAAAATTAAGTAATAACTTTAAATTTGTGTTATGAGTTTACATCGAAAAAAATGGAGTAAAAAAGATAAAGAAGAAG
>JBILPB010000227.1:0-3714 GCA_044374175.1 Bacteroidia bacterium
AATTGATGGTAAATAAGACAATTGATTATGATCGCAACCAAATTCGACTAAACCAGCTGGCAAACTAGTTATTACACTAAATTGGTTGTTATAAATATACAACCTTTCTAATGAACTCGTTAAGGGTGGTAAGTTACTAAGTAAATTATTAGTTAATGCTAATAATTCAATATTTGGAGGCAAACTTGGTAAATTGATAATTTGACAATCTGTACAATAAAAATCAAGTAAATTATCGAAATAGTTAAGGCCCGTTAAATCAGCAAAATTTTCAAATGAGATAAAAATTGATTGTGTGGTTACAATTTCAAAATTGGTAGTATCCATTAAATTACCATTCATTGCCCCAGGATATTGTTGGTTTAACCAATTGGCAAAATTAGCATCAGGGATGGTAACATATTGTGCTTTGCTATAATTTGCACCAAGGTTGAACAAAAAAATAAAAAGAAATAATTGAGTAGTTTTTTTCATAGTTGATATAATTATTGGTTCTTTCCTAACTATTGATGTATAATTAATGCGAATAGTTGCCTAAATGCTGAAAATAAATTAAACTTATTAAAAAAACACTTGAATACAGTGAACTTTACTTTAAACGAATTGATTTTAATCACATTCAATTTTTTTCTACCTTCGCCTTGCATTTGGTTTCGCTCTTGCGGATTAAAAGGGAATCTTGTGAAAATCAAGGACAGTTCCCGCTGCTGTAAGTTTTTAGTGATGAAAATCACAGGTTTTGCACTACTGCCACTGTTATAAAACGGGAAGGCTGCTTAACTAAAAACAAGTCAGAAGACCTGCCTCATGCCATAAATCAAGGCTTTCGGTGAAAAAGCAATGAGACTATTTTTCCATCTTGGGAAATTTCTCTTGCCTTCATTTAGCCATAATTAAAAAAGGAAATGCAATTTAAAAGGCTTATCTTTTGTGTTTTGTTTATTTTGTGTCTAGCTGCTAAAAGCCAGGCACAGCAAGATAGTGTGCATCTTATTGATCAAGTTGAAATAAGAGCCGAAGTGCGTGTAATTCATTTACATCATGGTCTCAAATTTGAAACTATCGATTCAACAATACTAGCCAATAGTTTAAATTTAAGTGCAGCCGAAATACTCAACAGAATGAGTTCTGTTTATATTAAAAGTTATGGCGGATCGGGCTTAGCAAGTAGTTCTTTTAGAGGAGGCAGTGCCAATCATACTGCAATTTTATGGAATGGTTTTAATTTACAAAGTCCTGTTACGGGTATGATGGATTTATCTTTGATTCCAGCTGGCTTGTTTAATACAATGACCTTACAATATGGAGGAAAAAGTGCTGTTTGGGGAAGTGGCGCAGTTGGGGGAGCAATCCATTTAAGAAACAATGCGAATTTTAATGAAGGCACATCGGTTAAACTATACACAGGTGCAGGTAGTTTTGGCGAAAAAAGCCTACTTGCTACAGCCAATTATAGCAATGTAAAATTTAGTAATAGCACTAAAATTTATCATACCGATGCTTTGCATAATTATAAGTATAGTTCCTTAGCGAATGAAGTTCAGGAGCTTATAAAACTCCCTAATGCGGCTGCAGAACAGAATACTTTGATGCAGGAAAATTATTTCAAAATTAGAGAAAATCAATTGCTTGAAACACATATTTGGTTACAAGAAAATAAACGAGAAATACCTCCAACTTTATTTCAACAAAATAGTGATGCCTTTCAAGAGGACCATGCCATGCGCATTACAGCAAGTTATCAACGCTATTATAAGTTGTGGAATTTGAATGTAAGAAGTGCCTATTTTAATGAACAACTAAAATATAAAGACTCAGAATATAGTAAAATATCTGAAAACAAATCGCAAACCTATATCAATGAAATATTGATGAATAGGACAATTGGTCGCAATTTATGGATACTAGGTGCCAATAATACTTATGCCGAATCACGGAGTATTGACTTTATTGAAAACAATCCCGTACAAAATAAAATGGCTCTATTTTCTTCTTTTCAATACCTACATAAGAAATCAAATCTATCTGCAGTAGCCACTGTTCGTCAAGAATGGGTAAATACCAATCAAATTCCATTAACCTGGTCTTTTGGCATTGATTATTACATTTTGCGCTGGTTAAAGGCAAAAGCAAATGCATCCAGAATATATAGAGTTCCCACCATCAATGATTTATTTTGGAAAGAAGGTGGTAATCAAAATCTATTACCAGAAAATGGCTATGCCTATGAAGGTGGTTTGATGTTAATGATCCCAAAAAATCAAAATAACTACACCTTCACATTTGAAGTAACAGCCTTTAGCAGGAAAATGGAAAACTGGATTATTTGGTTACCAAATGGTGGATTTTGGAGTCCTCAAAACTTGATGCATGTATGGAGCAGAGGCGCTGAAACAAACACATCTTATCAACTTAATTTAAAGCATATAAAATTGTTTAGCAATTTTAAAACAAGTTATGTTTTATCAGAAAACACAGCTTCGGCAATGAATAGCGATGCTTCTTTAAATAAACAATTAATTTATGTACCCATGTATGCTGGTCAGTTAAATTATGGTATTACTTATCACAAAGCCACAATCATGCTAAATCATACTTATACTGGCTATCGCTATACCAGTAGCGATCACAGCCAATATCTTGAGCCATACTTTATGCATAATGTAAACTTATCATATCGATTTAATTTTACAAAAATGAGTATAGATTTACAATTTCAAATCAATAATTTATTGAACACCAATTACCAAGTGCTGGCTGCACGCCCCATGCCAGGTATTAATTACAGAGGTGGTATCCTTTTTAACTTTAAATCAAATTATGGAAAATCATAAAATAAATGCAGCAATTCAATTATTGCCCCTGAGCAATAATATTGATAAATATAAAATTATTGATGAAGCCATTGCCTTAATAAAAGTATCAGGTTTAAGCTATGTTGTTTGTCCTTTTGAAACTGTTGTTGAAGGCAGTTATACTGAAGTAATGCAATTGATTGAAAATATTAAAAACAGTGCGTTACAAGGGCAAAATGAAGAAATTATTTTGAATTTAAAACTTCACTGTAACAAGCATAAAAATTTGTTTATTGATGATAAAATTGGGAACTATAAATCATGAAAATGACCAAACATTTAAATAGCATTTTATTAAGTTATATATCAATAATATTGCTCTCTGTTATCCTTTTTTCATGCAAATCAGACAAGCCTGAAGATGAAATAAAACCGAATATAAATCTGCAAAGCGAACATGGAATTTATATCATTAATGAAGGTAATTTCCAATTTGGAAATGCCTCTATCAGTTACTACAACCCTGAAGATAAAACTGTAGTAGAGGATATATACAAACAAGTAAACAATCATAATTTAGGAGATGTTTGTGAAAGCATGGCAATGATAAACGGTTGGTATTATGTTGTAGTAAATAATTCTCAAAAAATTGAAATTATCAATCCCGAAAATTTTGAAAGAAGAACTAGCATTACAGGATTAACTTCCCCAAGATATATAATTCCAGTAAGCAGATCAAAAGCCTACGTTAGTGATTACAAGAGCAATCGTGTAAGCATCATTAATTTGAGTAATAATAGCAAACAAGGAGAAATTACCATTCATGGTTGGACCGAAGAAATGCATATGCTTTACGGCAAGGTATTTATAACCAATTTAAAAAATGACAAATTATATGTTGTAAATGCGGCTAATGATT
>JBILPB010000010.1:0-44435 GCA_044374175.1 Bacteroidia bacterium
ATCTAATTAAGTTTGTTTTTTAAATAAATCGATCACATCTTTGCAAAAATATTTAGTATGGATGTAAGATTTGAAAAAGCTAAAATCACAACAGTTGATTGGCTCACACCTCCTGAATTAGTTAGGAAATTAGGTGAATTCGATCTAGATCCATGTACTCCCGTTACACCTCCATTTGTGCATGCAAAAAATAATTTTAATATTAACGATAATGGCTTATCTATACCTTGGTTTGGAAGAGTTTATATGAATCCACCTTATGGAAATGGAATGGAAAAATGGTTGTAAAAATTAAAGTTGCATGGTAATGGCATTGCATTAATTTTTGCACGAACAGAAACCAAATGTTTTTTCAATCATATATGGGATGATGCACATGCTGTGCTATTTGTAAAAGGCAGGATAAAATTTTATAACTTGGAAGGCAAGCAGGTAGGCACTCCTGGCGCACCAAGTATTTTTATTGCCTATGGAATTGAAAACGCTTTATCACTTAAAAATGCAGGAATTGAAGGTAAATTTATTCAACTAAAGTAACTCATAAACAATAAATTCTGATACATTATATTCAGCATCAATAATCCAGGTATTTTCTTTTAGTAACTTTACGATTGCTTCATTTTCACTTGCAACACCATCTACAATGCCCAAAACTTGTAGGTTTTCAACGGGTGTTGAATCATTTGGTGCTATAGTTTGACCTTCGGACGTAACAATAATGAATTTTTTCATAGTGATATTTTTTTATACTTACCTCTTCCAACAAATTCTACCAAACCTTTGTCGCGCAACAATTGAATTTGTTGTCTTATTTTATCTTTTATGAAATTATTATTAGGATATTTTTCTTTTAAACTATTTTCAAACATATACATCTCATCAAGAGTAAATGATTCTTTATTTATTTCATCTACACAACGCATTATATCTAGTATCCAACCTTTAGCATCTTTGGCTTTATCTCGTAAAAACAAAGTTTGATTAAATGCCTCGCTTACTAATTTCTTATCAATCAATTTAGAATTCTTAACCAAAAAAACTTTACCAGCTTGCGCTACATTTGAAATGTTAATGTTGCATCCAATCCAACCAGCGCGCTTTGCATTGGAAGAAAACGCTTTTCTTTTTATGATAATTTCAGGGGTAAAAAATTGTTTAGGAATAATTAAAAAATTCTCAACTGTCCATTTTTTTGAATAGGTCAAAAAGAAAAAATTAGGATTCTTATTGCTACTTATTCTTTCAATCATAGTATGATAAGCCCCATCATTAATAGTGTTTGAGAATTTTCCGCTTTTACTTTTTAATTCAAATTGCTCTGAACATTTCATACAAAAAAAATCGGCCACTGGCATATTATTTTCAAATTCTTGTAAAGGTAAATTACCACAGCAAGGACAATATGAATTTTCTTTTACCCAATGTTCTGTCAACACACGTGCTATTTGTGAATTACTGCGGTAGCCCTCTGCAAGCTTCAAATCAAAATTAAGTTGCATTCCTAGAACATCTTCTTAAAACTATCCATCATGCCACCAATTCCTCCAACACCGCTTGTAAGTGAACTTAAAATGCCATCCATGGTAAAACTATTATCATTGGGATCGTTGGTTTTTTGTGATAAACTGTTCATCACCGTTGGAATTAAATGTTGTACTATGCCTTGTGCTTTTGTAGATTCAATACCAAAACTAGTAGCAATGTTACTGGCAATAGTATTGCTCATGTTGGATACTTCTGAGCCATTGCCATTAGCGCCTTGCTGCAATAAACTGGTAATATTACTAAGACCGCCATTGCCAGCTAAATTTTTTAAATGGTCCATAATACCTGTGGCGGTGGTATTAATAACGGCATCGTTTTTTTCGTTGGGTACATCAGTGTTATCAATTATAGCGCTACCAGCGTGTTCTTTTACTAAATTTATGAGTTGGTCTAACATATTAGGTTGATGTTTTTTTCGATAAGTAAAAGTAATATTTTAAACGCTTATCTTTAATCTTACCAGTATTAATTTTATTTGTTCAATGGACCTTAAAATTTTAAGGTGAAATGTGTCGGTAAAACGCAGCAATAGCAGTCATTGCAGAGCATGGAGTGTAAAACTAGTACATTTAGCAGAATATTTAGCAAATGCGAACAATGATCTGCGGTGGCATCTGAGCGCGCTAGTGCTTTGATGCCAATTGCCTTGTTTTATCGATTCCACGAATTTTTTGCTTACTTTTTTTTCGTAAAAAAGTAAGTTTTGCCAGCAATAAAGCTAATTAGAACTTCCTAATTTAAAAGCAAAATGAGCTGGAAACTAATGTCAATTAGAAAGTGAGCGATGTATATGATGTAATTTAAATTTTATTTTTATAGCTCCAAAAACGAATAAGCATTATTTTATCAAAGGATATTTTACAAAAAATAATTCTAATTTGTATTTTAATACCAACAATTGGTATATTTGCAAAAAAAAGTATGGCACGCAATACATCCATTTTATTAGGCGAATATTTCGACCAATTTATTCATCAACAAATTGCTAAAGGCAAATACAATTCAGCAAGCGAGGTAATAAGAGCTGCTTTACGCGTTTTTGAAGAAGAGGAAAACAAAACTAAAATACTCATCAACGAACTCAAAAAAGGTGAAAAGAGTAAACGCATTGTTAATTTTGACAGAAACAAGAACTTAGCAAAACTAAATGCTAATTTTCAGAAATAATGCCTAATTATATTATTACTGAAAAGGCGCTCGAAGATATCAATGCCATATGGCAATACACTGCCGAAAATTGGTCTATTGAGCAGGCAAACAGATATTACAATCTTTTATTAGATGAAATAGAGTACATTGCTCAAAACTATACAATGGCGCGGGATTTTGGCAACATCAGAAAATCATATCGTTGCTCAAAAGTAAATTCTCATCTTATATTTTTTAAACGCAATAATCAGCATCAAATTGAAGTCATTAGAGTGCTGCATGAAAGAATGGATATCAAAAATAAAATTTAAGTATTCGTAAAACGGGCTAAGAAATGGTATTAAATAATTACTCATGAAAGATACTTAACTATGTAAATCTAACAACTTAATTCCTCCTTCATTATTTATTCTATTATCCAATCGGAGCGCATGATTTGGGATTTTTGATTTAGCGATATACGATTAACTTTACTTATGCTAAACCCTCTTCATTTAATATTTTATATTTCTTATTCATTATTTAAAAAAATGCTCCATCAAAAAACGAAATCCTAAAATTATTTGCAAAACTTATCGGTCACGAGTCTTCAGACTCGTGACCCAATCATCAGTCCACAAATGCCTTTAAAAAGATGTTACTAAATTTCCTTTTCCATAAAAATTAAATACTGCCTAAAATCTTCTGGTATTTCAACTTCCGGATAAACGACAATTTCGTTAAAGCCCATCTTACGATACAGTGCATGTGCCGCTTCCATAAATTTAGGACTATCTAAACGTACTTTTTTATAGCCTTTTGTTTTTGCATCTTTTAATAGTGCGTCTAATATGCCATGTCCAGCACCAATATTACGGTAGGTGGGATTTACATACATTCTTTTAATTTCACCAATATCATTATTAATTGCTTTGAGGCAGCCTATGCCGCAAGCGATATCATTTACAAATGCCAACTTCAAACTTCCATAAGGAGGCAAAAACTTGTCAATTTGTGCAATATCTAGCGCTACTGTTTCCGCTGGATGATGTGGATGAACCCCATGTAGCGCTTGCATTTTATTATTACCCCAAGTTAAATAATCAAACCACAAGCAGCGAATACTTTCAATGTCAGCAGATAAATTCGCCTCCCTTATTTCAAGTTTTGAATGATTCATTTATTAAATTTAATAAATCCAAATATATATTTTAAATGTCACATTAATCTATTAGCCAGTATATCAAATATTTACATTATTATTTGAAATCAACTTTCATTATTTACTGAAAGTATAAAAACTATTATTACATTTGTACCATGAATTTAGATGAAGCCAAAACAAAGTTTGTTAACTCGTGGGGAACACTCGGTTCTCAATGGGGTATCAATAGAACCATGTCGCAAATTCATGCCTTGCTGTTAGTTTCATCAGAGCCTCTTTCAGCCGAGGAAATTATGGAGCAATTAAATATAAGTAGGGGCAATGCCAATATGAACATTCGTGCGCTTATGGATTGGGGTTTGGTTACCAAAGAAATAAGATCAGGAGAAAGGAAAGAATATTTTTTTGCAGGTAAAGATATGTGGGAAGTGGCGCGTAAAATAGTTTACGAAAGGCGTAAACGCGAGATAGAGCCAATCCTACAAGTGGTTAAAGAACTCAACAAAGAAAAAATTACAGGCGCCAAAAAAGAAGAAATTGAAGCTTTTAATAAAACGATTGAAGACCTTGCAAAATTTACCTCTAAAGCCAATTCAGTGGTCGATAAATTTGTAAAATCAGATGAACATTGGTTCTACAAAACGTTGATGAATTTAGTAAAATAAAAAAATTTGCTTATAAGTTTCAAAAAATATTGAAAGTACAGAAACATGGAAAATATAAACTACAACATTCTAGCCTATTTAATTTACTTACCTATTACCTTTTATATTACCATATATGTTGGTAAGGTTTGTTACAAAAATGGAGAGGTGTTCATTTTTAAATTAGTTCAAAACGAGCAAACTACAAAGGCTGTAAATAAATTACTGCTTGTGGGATATTACCTTTTAAATTTAGGATTTGCGGCACTTACATTAAGTTATTGGTCAAAAATAGAACATTGGCACACGCTTATAGAAGTATTGTGTACCAAGCTTGGTCAAATTATTTTACTTCTAGGCATCATGCATTTCAACAATATGTTTATCATCCAGTTTTTCGCGAAAAAACAACTCAATAATTCGTTTCATTAATTCACTTAAAATTAAAAATCATGAATACAACAAACGTTCTCCAAAATCAACAAATTGCCATCGCAGCCTATTTAATTTACTTACCAATTGTACTAACACTAACCATCTTTGTGGCGCATACCTTGTTTAAAAACGGTAAAATTTTTATGCTCGATATTTTTAACGGGCGCGAAGAAATTGCTTCGGCTACCAACAAACTGTTTGAAGTGGGATTTTATTTACTCAATATTGGCTTTGCATTGCTTATATTAAGATTTAGTTATGATCTGGAAAATAAACAAATTATGATTGAAGCCTTGAGTTATAAAATTGGTGGATTTTCAATTTACTTAGGTATGATGCTTTTCTTTAATATGTATTTGTTTTTCAGAGGTAAAAGAAAATCAAGAGAAAATCGTATGCATAATTTGCAAACAGCGAAAGCATAGAAATTATGAAAACATATTTTAAGAAGCAATTATATCTCCTAATTATTGTTGATATACTTGTTATTTATAATGGTCTTACAGAAGGTTTTTCAGACAGTCAAATTTTATTTGCGAATTTTATATTAGGCATAGTGCAGTTTTTGCCAAATATTATTGTAATAGTCAATCATAAAAATGAGCATCCTCAACTCGTCATTTATTTAATAGTTGCGATACTGCTAGTATTATCAATTGGATTGTACATTTCTATTGCCGGTATTTTAATGTTTGTATGCTTTTTGATGGCTCACATTTACGTATTTATGTTGTATGAAATTCAAAGGAAAATAAGCATAAAAATTCCTTAATAGTAATAATTGAACTTTCATGAATATTAAGCTCAAGACGCTTTTGGTCTTGAGCTTTTTAATGTAAATGCGCATCAATAAAAAAAGCACCAAGCTTCGCCTCAAAAGAGACTCCGCTTTGTGCCTATCATGGTTGTCAAAGTAGTCCCTTAATCTACAATGCTTTCCATAATTTTTTATGAAAATGTTTTATGGCAATAGTTTAGTGCAAGGCACGGCCTGGCTGCATAAATGCAACTTGTTTAAAACAGGATTTAACTTAGTAATTAAAGTTTTTGTTGAAAGCGATGACTTGTTTATTTCATCAGAAATAAAGTGCGCAAAACATCAAAATTAAACGCATTTTAAATATCGATATTGATGGTAAATACATTGTTGGCATTAGGGCGAGAAATTACATAATGACAAAGTGTTTGTTTTTTACCATTGCGAACAATTGTTCCACCATACCATATTTTGGCATAAGGATCAGTTGTGTTGGAACTGAGCACTTCCAACCTATCATCAATTGTTGCACCACGCATCACTTTTACCTTATCACATGACGAAAAAACTACGGAATCATTACTAAAACCTGCCTTATTTGATTTAAAAATAAAAGTAGTTTTTATCATAGCTTGCAATGGAATAGTATACACATTGCCATCAGCATTTTTCTTTTTAAATTTATCCAAGGTATCAAGTGTTGGCATTTGATAGCCATCGGCTATTACTCCTGGAATAATATATAGATATTTTTTGTGATCTTGCGTAAAGCTAACTTTTCCATTGTCATCTGTAATACCTGTTTGCACCTCTTGCATGTGCTTGCGTCCATAATCGGGAAACCAAGCATCAGCCTTAGCATTGTTGGCCATTTTAACTGGATGTTGCCAAACTTTTATTAACTGCACTGTGGCTTTAGGAACAGGTTTTTTTGTATAACTATCTATCACTAAAAATTGAAGTTCTTCGGGATAAACTTCTTTTTTGCAAGCCGTAAAATTGACTAGGAGCAATATATATAGCAATGATTTAAGCATAAACGATTTCATATTTTATAATATTAAATTAATAAATTTATTTTCCAATATTACTAGTACTCAATGAGTATAAAAGTAATGTTTTAAATGAACTGATACAACTGTTTTTTATTTTTTGTAAGGCACAAGGCCTATTCCTTGTGCCTTAATTTTTTGAGAACAATATTAAATTGGCATCAAAAAAATGTATCTTCTGCATTATGATTATTGAATTTAGAGCTATTCATGTTTAACAATTACTTTTTTTGTTACATTTTTATTGGCTGTTGCTACGTTTACCAAGTATACGCCATTGGCCAAATTATCGGTAGCTAATCTGTAATTATTCTGATTTACTTGCTCTCTATTGATGATAGTGCCCATCACAGAACTTATGGTGATATAGTCAATCATTTCATTGCTGTTTACTTCGCAATAGGTGTTTGATGGATTAGGAAAAATATTGATGGTAGTTCCAAAATTAAGAAGCTCGTTTTTAATGTTGTTTTTCTGTATAGATTCAAAACTAGGATTATCGATACTTGCGTATTCATCTCCTGTACCGCTTGGAGGCGCCAATCTATCAGTTGAATAACAAAATGGAGTATTAATTATTTCTGCCTGAAACAGTGCATCATTTTGGGTGTAAAATCCAGGCTCAAGACTTATAAAATTACCTGCCTTATAAAACACTGCATTGTTACTGGCAACATTTACTTCTCCACAATACATATATTGTTCAGCCAAAGTAAAACTGTCGTAAACAACGCCAGGCGCTGGAGGATCACAAGCTGGATTGTTATTTATATTGTTGCCAGCCCTAATGTTGTTGCGCGCTTTATAGGTATTCGCAAAAAGCGTTTTATTTTGATGCCATATATATTCCTCCATACCTGTTAACTCTTCCATTACCCATGAAATATTTTCATCAGTAATTTCAACATGTGTTTGGTTATCTGTGGGAGCATAAACAACATCAAAGTGGCTAAAAGTGTGCGAGTTATCTACAAATCTTGGCTCACCATTAAAGTATAAATTTAAAAAGGCGTCTGTAATCAAAGGCTGGCTTTTCATCATTGTTTCATATTGAATGGCACCTATAGAACTCATCAATGGTATAAAGCAAAGTTTATCGGTGTTATTCGAATTGTCTACCCAACCCAAATTACAAAAACTTTCGGCTTGCCCCAATACACCAGTAACGATGCCGGGAAGTTGACTTGCAATATCATTTAAATCAGTTCTGAATGAACCTGCAGCCAAATCCAAAGCCATTGTATTTCTTACCCTTACCGATTGTTGTGTAATTAATGGAAATAATGGCGTTAAGAAGGAAGATACACAAACAGGAGGATCAAAGTCGAACACTTTATTATAACTTCCATCATTGCGAGGGAGCGCATAAATATCTAAATCTATCAAACCATCAATATCCAACACCTTATCAGCTGGCTGGTGAATTGATGATTGTGTATTGCCAGTACGACTACCATTGCTAATGGCTATTTTGGTGCAATATTGCGGCCAACCCATGTAAGGATTATTTAATAACTCAGTTCTTTCGAGAGAAGGGCTTGGGGTAGTATAGGTGATTGGACTGCCCAAATTGGTTTCTAAACAAGAGTAATTAACCAGTTGTGATGCCGATGGGCAAGTTAGTTTATTGTACTTTTCTTCTAAATCATTGCTGAGTCCTTTCATGTGTTTTAAAGTGTATTGCACACCTAAAGGAATATTGGCTCCCATTTGAGGCGAATCAAAGCTGATAAATTTCTCTACCCAGTCGGTATGTCCTTCGGCTTCCAATTTATTGATGGCGTAACGCGCAACCAAGCCACCCATACTGGCACCGCATACTACCATTTTTTCGTTGCTGTTATTATCAACCAAATGTTGGTGCAGCTGCACTAATATGGAATACAAGGCTTCACCGTTAGATTCAATATAGGCTTCACCACTGTGAAAGTCAACAAAGCAAATATCATAACCGGCACAACATAATTGGTTCAATAGTTCTGGTGCTTTTTGAACTTGAAGTGGATCTCCATCATGATGCCCTTCGGCATCAATTCCAGTAACTAAAGTGGCCCAATTAAAGGTTGAAAAGCCAACAGATTCTCCTTGGTGTTGTGGTGCAGAATTATAGGCTGCTAAACACTCTGGTTCCGATGGTGGAGGTGAAGGAGCCCAATCTTGTCTGAAATAATCCGCTAGGTTGTATTCATTAGCAGTTATAGATTTTTTTTCAAATGAAATTCCTTCAACAAAAACAAATGGCTTTAGAATTGAATCATGATTGTGGATGGAAGTTTTGTAAAAACAGGTTGCTTTAGCAGAACTACTGATGTGATCATTTTCTCGTTCATAGGCAGCATTGTTTTGCAGCAATTGTTGATACTGAAAGGGCAAATAAGAACTCGATGATTCAAATCTGCCATCATAATGCACATATTTTTGTGGAGCAAAAGGACAGTCGGTTTCAGTTTGCGCATAAAGGGCATAACTGTAAAATAAAAGGAGGTATATAATTTTTTTCATTATTCATAGTTTAAGTCAAAATAAAAATAAATTTTAGGATTAGATGGTGTGGTTAATGGGCTGCGGCTATACGTACAATTTGCAGAAAAGCTGATAATTTTTTTTTCTGTATCCCACTTTAATAATTTGTAATCTAAAACAGCATCTATATAAAAGCTTTTGTATTCATCTGATTGCACATCAAATGACACAGCTGAGCTCCATGTTGATTTCAAAGACTCCCTCATATAAGCAGTATCTAATTGTTGTGTTTGTTTATCAAAACGTAAGGAGATAGACGCCTTTTGAAAAGCAGCCTTTTTAGTATTGAATGGAACAAGATAGATCGAAAAGTTACTCATAGTTCTTTTGTTCACCTCAAATTCAGCGTAACGTATTACCTCTTTGTCAAAATCAGAAAACTTACCGGCTGTTTTTTTGTGCAGTCTTTTATTCCTTGCTTCTAAAAGAAACTCATCTTTATCATCAATTCTTAAATAAATAACATCACGGCCATCTGCATTTTGCGCGGGCTCAGCAATTTCTTTTTTGCAAGAATTTAAAAAGATGATACTTATGAAAAGCAGGGAAATCAAAGGGAAGTTTTTCATACTAATTATTTTAGGTTGTAATTTTTAATAGCTTTTTAGTCGTTTTTGGGCATGAAGAGTCTAGTCTCTTGCTTTTAAGAGAAGCAGTATTACCGAATTTTATAAGTTAAAATCTAGTTCTTTGACTTAGTATTTTACATCCAAATAAAAATAAATTTTAGGATTTGGAGGTGTTCCAGAAGGATATAAACCATAAGTAGCATTTGCCTCAAATGTAAAAGTCTTCTCTTTTTTGTCCCATTTAATAATCTTATAATCTAAAATAGAGTCTACATAAAATTCTCTTGGATTATCGCCAATTACAGAGAAATTGATGAAAGAATTATGATCCTTAGTAATACTTTTTCTTAAAAAACTTGTGTCTAAAACTTGAGTTTCAGGGTCAAATTGAAGCTTTATGCGCCCGTATTCAAAATCTGCTTTTATATCTTTTCTTAGAAAAGAAATGTCAAAATCAGAAACAAGTTTATAATTATTTCCATAAACCTCAGCATACCTGATTTGATTTTTGTCATCCAGGTCGCTGGCTGTGTTCTTATGCAAAAGTTTGCTTCTGCCATCTAAAAGAAACTCCTCTGTATCATTTACTTTGATATAAACAACGTTACATCCTTTGGCTTTTTGTTTAGGAGCAGAAATTTCTTTACTGCAAGCATTTAATAAAATGATACTTGTGAAAAACAGGATTATTAAAGGGAAATTTTTCATAGAATTAGTTTTAAATTATTTTTTTAAAATGTGTTTTGTATGTATTGCACGCAGCGCTGCTAATTTATTTATTCTTAGCAGAAAATTCAATTTGTTTTTGCATTTGTATCATCAACAAGGTTAATTCTTCAATTTTAACTTGTTGCATTTTTACTATTTCGCCAAGGTCTACGCCATCTTTTTCTACTTCCGAAGCGCTTGGCATTCCTGGTAAATGTTTATTTTCTGCAATGTAATTTTCGATACCTGCAAGATCCATTAGTTCGTAGTTTGAATCAAAAACATAATCACCCCAATTTTGTAAATCAACACGTAGTTTTTTACATTTTACATTACCATCAACCACCAACTTATAATTTAATAAATCGTAATGCGCACTAGGATTTACACCTATCCCAACTCTTCCATCATTAGAGATGGTCATTTTTGTACCTGATTTGATGCCCATGTCGGATGTATAAAACTCACTTGTGCCTGTTCCATTAAATGTTGTAAACATTAAATCACCTATAGTATTGCAGAAGATAACTGATCCGCCAGCATTGGAACCATCAGACGTTGTTGCCCAAGTTCCTGCATCGTTCCTATATGCATTCAATGCCATGTATGAGGTTGCCCAACCCGACTGCTCTGTGCGCATAGCACCAAAAGTAACAACGTCTGCCTCACTTGCTTTTACTTCAAATTTTGCTCTTGGTACAGCTGTGCCGATACCTACATTTTTATTTAAATGATCAACAAAAAAGATAGGATTTTGGCTGTCTGTACTATTTTCAACCAACATATTTCCATTCATTAAATGAAATTTTTCATTAGGCGCATCAGTTCCAATACCAAAATGATAATTTGCAATTAAATTTCCTGATGTTGAATTTCCCACTAATACATCATTTCCACAATAGTTGTTTAACTTTAAATGCATCAAAGGATTGCCACTAATCTCTCTTGTCGATTCTATCACTCCGGTTTCACCATCGCTGCCAATATAAAGCGCTGGTCTTGATGCATAATTTTGATTTCTTATGGCAAGATATCCATTAAAGAAATTATAATTTTCGGTCGACCAATTTGGGATACAGGTTGGCATACCAGGTTCAAGATTGGCTATCAAAGGGGCAGTATTTTCAAATACAATTCCGTTCATATAGGCATTGCCCATTCTAGATCTTATGGCTCCTTCATTTCCAATTTTCAATGCGCCACTTAATTTTAAATTCCCATTGATATCTAGTTTTTCTGTTGGTTGATGAACACCAACACCAATATTGCCATTACCTGCCAATCTTAAACTTTCATGATTATTGCTTTTAAATATGACTGAACTTGTATCTGTAGAGCCAATAAATTCTGTGGTATCAATATTAGCATTGCCATTGCGGCTCCAATCTTTTGGCGAAGGCATGCTCAAATAAGTACCATTTTTTGAAATACAACCATGTGCATCGGTAATTAAAAGCCTATACTCGCCACCATTTAGGTTGCTTAAATTGGCTGTGGTGCTATTAGTAGCATCAAGCCATTGATAGCTGTATGGTGCAGTGCCACCGGTTACAATGGGGTTTATACTTCCATTAAAGCAATCAGCACAACTCACATTAAATCCATTGTATTGACTTAATGCAAACTGACTTTCAATGGCATTGGGTTCAGTAATTAAAATGCCTGTATCTAAGATGGCTTTGCCCTGCTCAAAAATCCTAACTGAATTATAGCCTGCACTTAAATCATCAGGGCTCAAACTAAAGCTACCATTTTTCCACATTACACTAAAATCGCCTAAGCCACCGTTAATATTTATGCTGGCTCTTCCATCACTACCTTCAAAACAACTGGTTGCTTGCACATTTGTAAAACTTACTTGAATTGGTGATGGCTCAGTAATGGTGATGCTTCCATTAGTATTGCATTGATTGGCATCGGAAACAACAAAACTATAAGTACCAGCTGTTAAATCAGTTCTAATACTTGAATTATCTCCATTACTCCATGCGTACTCATAGGGTGGAGTTCCGCCATTGGCTATTATTTCAACACTGCCATTATTGTTTCCATTTGGACTAACCTGATATCCGTTATAATCACTCATTCGACTCTCTAAGGTGAATGCACTAGGTTGTTTAAGTTCAAAAGTATCTCTTTGTAAGAGGTTATTTGCATCAATAGCTTCTACATAATAAATACCAGCAGGTTTGTCTGTTATTAAAGCAGTAGTTTCTCCTGTATTCCATAAGAATGTGTAGGGTGCTGTTCCAAAATTTGGGATGGCTTCAAGCATACCTGTACTTTGTCCATTACATTTAATGTTATATCCACCAATATGTGAATCGCTTTTAATAAATCCAGATGTACTTTGTGCACTTACTTGTGCAGATGATAATAGCATCATTGAAGCACTAATACCTGTCAATAAATGCAGGCTTTTGCCGAGTTTTGTTTTTAAATAATTAGTTAGTTTCATTGGTTTAATTTTTTATTTGTTTGTAATTAATTTTTAATGAACTTGTCAATTGTATTTCGAAATGCATTTGATTGCATGACAATGATAGATGGTTCCAAAAAAATTAATTGTCACCCCGATAGATGATTTTTAAAATATTTTTTTAAGAGTTAAAAAAGCGCTGTAAAGCCAGTAAATAAAGGGCTCTTAGAATTTATTAAAATCCTATAAAATTAAATTGCAGAGAAAAATTTTAAAAAAAGAGAGGACAAAAAACATCAGATTTTGATGTTGAGGTAAAAATTTAATCAAAAAATATAATTTAAAATGGATGTTTTTTTTTGAAGTTAAAATGTGATTTAGAACAGCTAACGATGCTTTAAAAAGTCATGGAAGGCAGGTGTTTCAGTATTATTCTACTCATTACAACATTGATTTAATTTCAAATCATGCAAATCATACGCTACAGCGACAAAGCTTAAGCCATAAATTTCACCAATTTAGAATGAAGACTTTAACAATGCCTTCCTAACGAGCAGTATTCAATATCATTTTTTTTATTAAAACTATTTGACCTAAGTGGTAATAACTGTGCTCAATAACAGCTTCAATATTGCGTAAATAAGTACCATACTTTTCATCTACAAAAGACTGCTCAAATATAGTATCTTCAAGCGCATCCACCTTATTACAAAAAGTTGCCGCATTCTTTAAAAATCTATCTTTTAAATCATTCCACTCTTTTTCGGTGGTGATGACTTTCATCTCAAAGCTATAGCGATCGCTAATTTCAAGAGGACCGCCATCAAATACTTTGATAAGCCCTTCTAAATAAAAATTGATATGAAAAGTAAGTAATGCAATTGAGTTTAAATCATGAATTTTAACGTTGGCTTCATTCCAAGAAACATTAGTAATTTGTTCTTGCTAATTGGTATTTGCAATCCATTTACCATCTAAAAATACTTCTTTTAAACGTTTGGCTATGGCTAAATTTCTGGACATTTTACTTATTTCTGATTTTGGGAATTAACAAAATAATAATTAATAAAGTGTTGTAATATTTACAATTATTAAACAAGGAGTTACCTTGGCAGGCCACAACTGGCGAAGTAAAACAATGCTATTTAATATTATATGCAGAAAGAGAAAGGGTTGTTTCTTTTTCATGAAAACTTAAAGTCAACTTATACACTGTAAAAAAACTTCTATACTAGAATTTATATCCCCGCCTGGCTATTCTTCAAAATATTATATAACAAATCGCGCGCTCTAAAGAGTTGCGCTTTTACAGTGCCAAGCGGCAAATCTAGTTTTTCGGAAATTTCTTCATAAGAAAGTTCATCAAAATAACGCATCTCAACTAGGGTGCGGTATTTAGGCTTAAGCTTTTCTACCACATCGCGCATTAAAATGTTTTTCTGCTTTTTAATAAAGTTCTCTTCAGGATCAAGAGTTGGTGCTTGAATGTCAATTGATAATTCGCCTCCTTCGTCATTCTCAAAAGGTTTGTCGATAGACACGGTAGCGTTATTTTTCTTTTTACGGATAAAATCAATACAGTTATTGGTGGCTATTTTAAAGAGCCAGGTGCTAAAAGCAAAGTTTGGTGTATATTGCGCTAAACGGTTAAAAGCTTTACCAAAGGCCTCAATAGTTAAATCATCGGCATCATCTTTATTATTTACCATTTTTAGCAACATAAAGTAAACCGATTCCTTATAACGCCCCATCAATTCGGCATAGGCTCGCTGATCGCCATGCTCTACAGCCAACAGCACTAGTTTGTAGTCGTATTGACCCTTCTCGGTTAAATTATTACCTATTTCCATTTGTGTTTTTTTACAAAAGCGTTGCCAATATAAATAATTGGATAAAAAACTAATAATAATATTTCAAAAAAGAGCGAAAATAACAGCAAATCTGTTTCTTTTAATAAGATTGTACTCTTACGTAAAACTACTATTTGTGTCACAATCCTTAAGCCAAAAATTGCAAAAACAATGTACAGGTCAAAAGAACTAAAGAGTAAAGCCGCAAAACTTATAAAAAATAAATATTGGGTTAAACTACCTAAACCTAACAGCATTTTGTGCGATGATTTATAATGCTTGGCCGTTGTCAAATGTCTGCGCTTTTGCTTTATCCAAGCGCTTAAACTGGTTTTTGGATCACTATAAGTAAATGAGCTGGGATGCAATTCAACCACGGTGTTTTCTTTGGTGGCTACTTTATTTATAAACAAATCGTCATCACCCGATTGAATATGATATTGCGAAGCAAATCCTTTATGGCGAAAAAACAAAGTTTTGGTGTAAGCCAAATTGCGCCCAATACCCATATAAGTATTTCTAGCTAAAGAAAATGACAAGTACTGTACCCCAATAAAAAAGGCATCAAAGCGTATAAGTTTATTGAGCAAGCCACTTGTTTTTTTGTATGGTCCATAACCAATTACAATTTCTTTTTCATTGCTAAAATTACGCGCCATGCTGGCTATCCAACGATTATCACCAGGAATGCAGTCGGCATCTGTAAGTAATAAATGCTCGTACTTTGCACCTTTAATGCCTAAAGTTAGGGCCAGTTTTTTATCATGGGCCTTAATATCATCTTCATTGAGCTCAACCACATGAAGGTTACTATATTTTTTTTGAAACTCTTCCAAAATATCACTCGACTCATCAACAGAACAGTCGTTAACCACCACAATCTGGTATTGAGGATAATCTTGTTGAAAAAACAAAGGAATGCTTTTGTGTAATTTTAAGGCCTCGTTTTTTGCGCAAATAACCACCGAAATTGGGGGTTGCGTATGAAATTCACTTTTGGGTTTAAACCATGCTAAACGAGCATAGTAATACAAGTAATACAACAGCTGTACCGCTGTGGCAAAAACAAAAACAACAAAAACAATATCAGTTATAGTAAACGCTATCATAAATTAAAACACCTTAGCCTGCAAAGGTACAAGGCGCTTTATTTTTTTTGCAACATCTCAGTTTTTAGTATAAACAAAGTAATTAACATATTTAAGCACCTTAATTTGATAGCAGAGAGAAAAAAAATTGCGTTCTTTTGCACCCGTTAATGGTCAAATCTTGTTTACATAAAAATTCAACTTTTTATAAGTCAATGTGGCTCCTCTTTGCTGTATTGATAGTAACAAGCTGTGCGCAAGTGGTTCGACCTACAGGCGGTAAATCTGATAATGCCGAACCAGAAGTGGTAAAATTCTTACCCGACAATCAATCACTGAATTTTAAAGGAAAGGCATTTAGTATTGAGTTTAACGAATTTTTTACTGTAAAAGACATCAATAAACAATGGATTATTTCGCCACCTCTAAAAACAATTCCCGAATACAAAATTAAAGGTAAGATGCTCACAATCACTTTTGACGATACCTTAAAAGAAAATACAACTTATAATTTTAATTTTGGAAAGTCGATAGCAGATGTTAATGAAGGGAATGAACTTATTGAGTTAAGTTATATATTTAGTACAGGTACTTTTATAGATTCACTGCAATTGTCGGGCAACATTTCACTTGCTTTTAATGGGGCTAAAGAAAAGGATGTTTTGGTGATGTTGTATGAAGAAAGCAGATGCAAGGAAGATTCTTTTCCTTACAAAATATTACCCGATTACTTTGCCATTAGTGATGCTTTGGGCAGCTATGCCATGAAATACATAAAACCAGGTAATTACAAAGCCATAGCGCTTAAAGATGGCAATAGTAATTACCTTTTTGATAGCTTTGAAGAAGCCATTGGTTTTAGCGATTCTGTAATTCATTTTCAGTCGAATGCAACCCTCAATTTTAAGATATTTAAAGAAATTGAAGAGAAAGCCTATCTGAAAAATAGTACGAATGGACAATATGGATGTTTTAATTTATACTTCAACAAACCGCTGCCAAACCTCGAAATTGTACCATTGCATCAAACAAAACAAAAAGATTGGGCTTTCATTGAAATGAGCAAATTCAAAGATACTGTAAATATATTTCTTAAAGATTTTAGTATAGATACACTAAAATTACAAGTAAGAAATAACCTTAAAATAATTGATACAGTTGAGTTTGCTGTTTTACCAATGGAAAAATTCAAAACCAGAGGAAAACGGGCTTTTAACCCACGAACGATTGTAAAAATAAATCCTGCCAACGGTACCGAAAAAGACCTGAATAGCCCCATTGGTTTGTTATTTAATTTTCCAATAACTGCTGTAAACAAAGACAGTATGCTTTTTTATGAAGGCAAAACGAGGGTGCCATTCACCCTGGTGCAAAAAGATACAATTGGTAGAAAATATGAAATGGAATGTAAATTATTGAACGATAGCAATTATAGTTTAACAATTTTACCAGGTGCTTTTACAGCCTGTTTTGGTTACGGTAATGATACCACCAGATCAAATTTTAAAGTGCCATCACTTGAAAGCGTTGGAAACATTTATTTAACCATCAGTGGAGACAGTGCCTCTCCAAAAATAGATTTTAAAAAAGAACATTTACTTTTGCAATTATTAAACGATAAAGGCGAAATACTTTCTACGCAAAAACTCACCAATTACCAAACCATCAGTTATTTGAACTTCAAACCAGGAAGTTATAAAGCACAAATTATTGTTGATGACAATAACAATAATCAATGGGATACCGGTAATTTTCTTAAAAAACAGCAGGCCGAAAAAATTATTTTAATGGGTGCTACTATGAGTCTGCGCGCTAATTGGGATTTAGAAGAGGAATGGAAATTTGGCTTGAAGTAGCTGTTAAATGACTTTTTTTAGCCTGAAAGTGCATTTTTAATGGTCAATTTGCTAAAAATCACGCTAATTAAACCTTTTTATCATTTTTTAAACCTATTTTTTGTATCTTTGCAGGCTATGTTTAAAAAGCTCACCTACTTTTTTGTTGTAATTGTGATAAGCACATTGTTATTTTCCTGCAAGGGAAGTTATCAACGTTTGCTTAAAAGTTCCGATTACGAATTAAAGTATAAAAAAGCCATTGAATATTACGAAAAGAAAGATTATGCGCGCGCTTTACCACTTTTAGAAGAGCTAGTTACGGTAATGAGAGGTACAGCCAGAGCCGAAAAAATTCACTATTATTTTGCACAAACAAACTATGCCATCGAAGATTATTTATTGGCAAGTTATCACTTTAAAGATTTCGCTAGAACTTATCCTCAAAGCCAATGGGTTGAAGAGGCTACTTATTTAAGTGCCTATTGTTTTTATCTAACATCTCCACCTTATAGCCTTGATCAATCAAACACTTCCAGTGCTATTCAAGAAATGCAAGTATTTATCAATCTTTACCCGCAAAGTGCGCATTTGCAAGAGTGCAACGAGATTATTGATAAGCTTCGTTTAAAGTTAGAGAATAAGGCTTTTGATATTAGTAAATTGTATTACAACACTACCAATTATCAGGCGGCAATTGTAGCCTTTCAGAATTTTCTAAAAGATTTTCCTGATAGCAAATACAGAGAAGAAGCAGCTTATTTACAAGTAAAATCATCGCATTTATGGGCTATCAATAGTATTGAAACCAAAATGCCTGCACGTTTAAAAAATACACAGGATTTGTGTCAAAAATATCTTGATACTTTCCCCAAAAGCAAGTATTATAGTGCTGCCGAGAGCATTTTAGAAGCTTCAAAGCGGATGTCGAATAACAGTAAAAAACAATCATCAATAAATTAAATCATGAACTACAAAAAAGTGAATGCAGAGAACACCACAATTACCCGCGATTTGCGCGATATTGATGCAAAAACAGGTAATTTGTACGAGTCTTTAACCATTATTGCAAAGCGTTCTAACCAAATTGCTGCAGAAATGAAAGAAGAATTATCAAGTAAATTGAGCGAGTTTGCTTCAACATCAGATAATTTAGAAGAGATTTTCGAAAATCGTGAGCAAATTGAAATTTCAAAGCATTACGAAAAACTTCCTAAGCCCGTATTAATTGCAATACAAGAGTTTATGGAAGATAAAATTTATCACCGTAAGCCAGAGGCAGAGTAAATTTATTAAAATGAAGTATAATATCCGAAGTGTCAAATTGATGTCTTCGGATATTGTTGTTTAATAGCATCCAATGAAAGGCAAACGCATCTTATTAGGTATTAGTGGTGGCATCGCAGCGTATAAATGTTGTGCCCTGGTGCGATTAATGGTAAAAGCTGGTGCCCATGTTCAGGTTATTTTAACCCCCGATGCATCAGATTTTGTAAGTCCTTTAACACTTTCTGTTTTATCCCAATACCCTGTCTTATCTGCCTTCAGCAATAAAGATGGTGTGTGGAACAATCATGTTGATCTGGCTTTACAATCAGATTTAATAATTATTGCTCCAGCCACGGCCAACACCATCGGTAAAATGGCCAATGGCCTTTGCGATAATCTTTTATTAGCAACTTATTTAAGTGCCAAATGCCCAGTTATGTTCGCTCCAGCAATGGATCTTGACATGCATGAACATCCATCGGTAAAGCAAAATATCAAACAATTAATTGCTTACGGAAATCATCTTATACCTGCCGAGAGTGGTGAACTGGCCAGCGGTTTAATTGGTACAGGCCGCATGGCTGAAACAGAAACCATTATGCAACATATTGCAAATTATTTTAATGGCAATAAAAAGTTTAAAGATAAGCACGTACTTGTAACAGCCGGCCCCACCTACGAAGCCATCGATCCTGTGCGTTTTATTGGTAATCATTCTACAGGTAAAATGGGTTTGGCAATAGCTAATTCTTTTGCAGCGCAAGGTGCTGAGGTGGTTTTAATTTGTGGGCCTGGAGTAACACAATTGCCCAGCTCAACTAACATCAAAAGAATGGATGTAAATTCTGCCAACGATATGCACAAAGCCTGTCTGCAACATTTTAAAAGAGCAGATATTACCATCATGGCTGCAGCAGTGGCCGATTACAGACCTGCACAATCTGCCACACAAAAAATAAAAAAGAAGGGCGATATTTTAAATTTAGAATTGGTAAAAAATTCAGATATTTTACAAGATTTAGGAACTAAAAAAACTTCAAAACAACTATTGATTGGCTTTGCCTTAGAAACGCAAAATGAATTGGAACACGCCAAAGATAAGCTTAAGCGTAAAAACTTAGATTTGATAGTGCTTAATTCATTGAATGATAAAGGTGCCGGGTTTGCAACAGATACCAACAAAGTAACTTTTATCTTTAAAAGTAAAAAAAGTAAAGCTATGCCTTTAATGAGCAAACAAATGGTGGCCGAAACTTTGGTTGTAGAGGTAGTTAAATTGATGGAATAAACATTTCCTTTTTATTTACTGATTTAAATCATTTTTTAAGCCAGTTAGCCACATTACTTTTGTTCCATATTGGAAACAAGTACGCAAAATCTAATTCAAAAATACAATGTAGCAGGCCCGCGCTATACCAGCTATCCCACTGTGCCTTATTGGGAAGAAAATCTGGATATAGAACAATGGCTAAGCTCGGTGAAGCAAACATTTGCAACAAGCAACACCAAAGAAGGCATCAGCCTTTATATTCATTTACCATTTTGCGAAAGTTTATGCACTTATTGTGGTTGTAATAAACACATTACTAAAAACCATGCTGTAGAGGAGCCTCATTTAAATTTTATTTTAAAGGAATGGCAAATGTACAGCGTCCTTTTTGAGGAAAAGCCTGTCATCAAAGAATTGCATTTGGGAGGTGGTACACCCACATTTTTTAGTCCCCAAAATTTAAAATATTTTATCGAAAGTATTTTTAAGGATGCCTCTTTAGCAAACAATGCAGCTTTAAGTTTTGAGGCGCATCCTGGCAATACTACTCCGGAGCATTTAGAAGTATTAAGCAGTTTAGGCTTTACACGCATTAGTTTAGGCGTGCAAGATTTTAATCTTAAAGTACAGAAAGCAATTCATCGTTTGCAAAGTTTTGAGCAAACAAAAGCAGCCACCATTGGTGCTCGAAAAACAGGATATAGCTCTGTGAATTTCGATTTAATTTATGGATTGCCCTTTCAAACGGTTGAAAGCATGGTAAATACCATCACAAAAACAATTGCTTTAAAACCCGAAAGAATTGCATTTTATAGTTATGCACATGTTCCTTGGTTAAAGCCTAGTCAACGTGGGTATGACAAAAATGATTTACCCACACCAACGATAAAAAGAGTGTTGTACGAAACAGGAAAGGAGTTGTTAATTCAAGCTGGTTATGTTGAAATTGGCATGGATCATTTTGCTTTGCCAACAGATGAATTATACACGGCCATGCAAGAGAAGAAATTGCATCGCAACTTTATGGGATACACTGCAGCACATACCAAATTAATGATAGGCTTAGGCGTTTCATCTATTTCTGATTCTTGGAATGCCTTTGCACAAAATGTAAAAACAGTAAAGGAGTATGAAGCATTGCTCAGTCAAAATCATTGGCCCTTTCTAAAAGGACATTTACTTCATAAAGAAGATTTAGTGCTCAGAAAACACATCTTAAATTTGATGTGTAATTTCTCTACCGAATGGTCAAAACAAGATGATTACTGTGAACATATTCCGCAAGCGTTAGAAAAATTAAAAGAAGCAGAAGCAGATGGATTAATAAGGTATACGCAACATGGCATAGAAGTTACAAATGCGGGTATTCCTTTTGTGCGCAATATTTGTATGGCATTTGATGCGCGCCTGATGCGTAAAGCACCTCAAACCAATTTGTTTAGTAGTACAGTTTAGTGGTTTCTCACAGATGGCACAGATTTTCACAGATGCTTAATTAATGATACGGATAATGCTTTCTTTGTCAACTAATTTATCGGAGTTAAAATTTACAAGTAAGCCTAGTTTTTTATTTGAAAGTCTAAGGTAAGTGAGTAATTGCTTTTTGTGCACATTGTGCATGAGTTCTACGGATTTTATCTCAACAATTACCTGTTCTTCCACAATTAAATCTAATCTGAAACCAATATCTAATTTTACTTCTTTATAAACAACAGGCACTGGTACTTGATTTCTTACCTTTAAACCTAAGGTATTAAGCTCATAAGTTAAAGCAGCTTCATACACACTTTCAAGTAAACCTGGTCCTAATTCATTAAAAACAGCAAAAATTGCACCCCTGGTTTTATAAGTTATTTCATTAATGTCCATAGTTTATGTTTTAAAAGTAATTGATATCAATTTTAAGAATTTTCTGTGTCAATCCGTGTTATCTGTGAGAGATTATTATTTCTGTGTTAATCAGTGCTATCTGTGAGAAATTATATTCTGTGTTAATCCGTGTTATCTGTGAGAGATTATTATTTCTGTGTTAATCAGTGCTATCTGTGAGAAATTATATTCTGCGTTAATCCGTGTTTTCTGTGAGAGATTATTATTTCTGTGTTAATCAGTGCTATCTGTGAGAAATTTAATCATTCTCAACGATCCTTTTAATTTCATCAATAGGTACATTAAATAAAACATCCAACACCGACAAATTAGGCATAAATCCTTCACCTAATTGACTATAAACAGGCGATTCAAAATTTTGATAAATAATGTTCAATTGATGCTGAGCAAATAAATTTTCATCATTATATATTTTGGCGCCTTGCCCTGATAGATAGCTTCTACCGCCCATTTGTAAGCATAAATCAATATTGCGCTCGTTTTTTTGTAGTTGACAATCAATTAAAGAAGAAGCTAAGATAAGTTGAGTTTTTATCTCCAATAAATTACAAACAGCTTTAATAAAAACTGTACTTAAGTTGCTCAGATTTTCATGCTTTTGTAGCACAACAGATTCAATGAGTTCAAACCTATTTTCAAAGTATGGCGCTTTTAAATACGCATCTTTAATTTTATTGAGATGTTCTCTTTGCCAAGGTTTAGAGTAATCGGGAATTGATTCTATATAGGTTGAATTTACACCTTTTGTTTTTTTTAAAGGTACTGTCAATAATACTTTTTTACCATCTTTTCCTTTGATGTAATTTCTGTTGGGCAAACCTTTTCCGGGTAGTTGAGCATTATCTAGTATAATAAAAACATCAGCCTTTTTCATCTTATGAAAATAGCCTATCCAGGGCAGGTAATTAGGTTGATGTATGGCAACGATCAAAGTACTTCGTTCAAGATTAAAAAATTGGATTTAAACAAATTCATTTCAATCAAATGCGTCCCATTTTCATTCGTAAATGCATTTCCTGTTTTAGTAAAACCAAGATTGGTAAAAAAATGAATAGCCCTCACATTTGCTTCAAAAACGGTTAAATAAACTTCTTCTAGTTTTAATATTTGAAATGCATAATGTAACAGCATTTTACTTGCAGCCTTTGCTACGCCTGTACCCCAGTAATTTTTTTCTCCAATAGTAATACCGAATTCTGCTTTTTGTGAAAGCACATCTATTTTCATCAAACTTACCATGCCCACAGGTTTTTTGTTAAGTTGGTGAATGATAATATACTTTTTTTTAGTAGCATCATTCAGCGTTTTCTCGAGCCAAAGGTTTTGCTGCTGCTGATTTAGAGGAAGTCTCTTCGAAAAATAAAAATTAATTTCAGTATCGTAGTTCCATTTGGTTACAATGTCGAGATACTTTTTTTCTAAGGGAACTAATTCGACCAAATTTTTGTGTTTTATTACTTTACACTACGCAATAATTCAAAAGATTCAGCATATTTAACGGCAATTTGTGCACCTCTAACACGTGCCAAACCTCTAATAAAATCTGCATCGCAATAGGTCCTAAAATTTTGTGTTTCGTAAAATTCTAGCGCCTCACATTTTTTTTGAATATGCTTTTCTTCTAATTTATAAAAGGCTGTTGTGCTAAAATTTATAGTATCCCAGGGCAAATCATAACCAAAGCAGGTAAAATGTTTAAAAGCACGCATCCCTTCTTCATATACGGTTTGATGGTCTTGGTGCAATGATCTGCTAGAGGGCATAAATATAGTTGTAGGGTTTATAATCCCTCTTATTTTTACCAGATCTTCCAGTATTTCCTGCCTGAAACTCTGAAATTTACGCACAGGATAATCTTTTAGAATCAAATTTTTTGCTGAAATGCCTAAATGTGCAGTAGCCTTTTTAACTTCCGTTTCAAGCGCATTTTTGGGAAATCCTTCGGGAACAGACTCTTCACAAATAGAAAAAGCTAAATAAAACACTTCATTACCTTCTTCCAAAAGGCGCGATATAGTGCCGCCACAGCCTAATTCTCCATCATCGGTATGTGGAGCTAAAATTAAAACGTTACCTTCAACAAGCATTATTTCTGCATTTAAGGCTCAAATTTAAGCTAAAATATCTTTGTTGCAAATATCTCTATTGCACAAAACATGGTTTTAAATGTTGGTTATTTAACAAATAAGCTATTTTTGCAAATTACAAATTTTGAAAAAAAAATACCTCATACTTGTTAGTGCTTCTTTTCCTTATGGCTTTCGTGAACCATTTTTGGAAACAGAGTTAAAGCTGCATGCGCAACATTTTGATAGAATTTATTTATTGGTGCCACGACTTGCTAAAGATCAAAGCCATCACTTTAATTTTGAACTACCTCAAAACGTTATTGTTGCTCAGTTCGATTATGCCATAGGATTTTGGGAGAGATTTACAGGATTAAGCTTTTTATTTAGTTATGTTTTTTGGAAAGAAATCAATATCATTAAATTTCATTATCACTTAAAATTAAACAAGCACATTCTTAAAACATTACTTAGTGCGCTTATTAGAGCTAACCATTTTACTGGTCAACTTAAAAAGTTCCTCAAGGCCAATAGAATTCCTTTTCATCGCACCACTTGCTATACCTATTGGTGTAATGAATATACGCTTGGCATGGGTAATTTAAGAAAGAAATATAAAATTGCAGGTGTATTTACGCGTTTACATAACTGGGATTTATACTTCGAAAGAGCCCCTGAAAACTATTTACCTCTTAGAAGTCTTATGTTTCAGCGACTAAATGGTGTTTTTCCAGTATCTGAGCAAACTAAACAATATATTTTAAAAAAAGTACCCTATGTTGATGAAAATAAATTACTAGTAAGCTATTTAGGCGTTGAAAAAGAAGTGGAATTGAAGTTAGATAAAAAAGGTAAAAAACTTAAAGTTTTAAGTTTGGCTTTTTTAGGTAAAATTAAACGAATTGATTTAGTGGTGGCTGCTTTAGAACAGTTAGATGGATTTGAAGTAGAATGGCATCACATTGGAGAAGGCAATGATCATTTGGATATAAAACAATATGCTTTTAACAGGTTGTTTAATAAAGACAATATTAAGTATGTTTTAACTGGTGATATTCCCAAAAAACAAGTGTATGAGTATTTACATAAAGAGCATTTTGATGTACTCATCAATACGAGTAGCTACGAGGGAGTTCCTGTAAGTATGATGGAAGCTATGTCTTTTTCAATCCCTGTGATAGGAACCAATGTTGGTGGAGTTGCAGAAATTATTGATAATGGTAAAAATGGGTATTTACTATCGGCTAATCCTGAAGTAAAAGAAATTATAGATGCATTAACAAGACTTTATAATTTAGATGAAGCGGCTTATTTAGATTTGAGACGTAATGCATACCAAACTTGGCAAAATAAGTTTAATGCAGAAGCCAATTATTCAGAACTTATTTATAACATGGTTCAACTTAGTAAAAACTATTGATTTTGGTTCAAACATTAGAAAATATTGTCCTGGCGCCAGGTAAAAAAGTATATTTTGCCAGTGATTTCCATTTGGGCGTGCCAAATAAAGCACAAAGTTTATTACGTGAAAAAAAATTGGTGCAATGGCTTTCTGATATTGCAACGGATGCCGAACATATTTTTTTAGTGGGCGACATTTTTGATTTCTGGTTCGAGTATAAAACGGTGGTGCCGCGCGGTTATACGCGTCTTTTAGGTAAGTTGGCTTCCTTAATTGATGATGGAATTAAAATACACTATTTTACCGGCAACCACGATATGTGGACCTTTGGTTACTTTGAAGAAGAGTTAGGAGTAAAACTCTATCGCAATCCAATTGAAGTAAACATTAATCATCAACAATTTTTTATTGGGCATGGAGATGGTTTAGGTCCTGGTGATAAGGGTTATAAGTTTATTAAAAAAGTGTTTGCCTCACCCATATCACAATGGCTTTTTGCGCGTTTGCATCCAAATTTTGGTATAGGCTTAGCTAATTTTTGGTCAGGAAAAAGCCGCGCAGCCAATGGGCCTGTAGATGAAATCTTTTTGGGTGAAGATAAAGAGTGGCTCATTATATATTGTAAAGCGGTATTGCAAAAAAAGCACTACAATTATTTTGTATTTGGCCATAGGCATTTATTGTTGGATATTGCCTTGCCTAATAATTCTCGCTATATCAATTTAGGAGATTGGTTTAAAAAGCCTCATTATGCAGTTTTTGATGGCCTAAATGTGCAATTGAAAGAAGTGTAAAAGACCGTGTTAAACATTTCAATGAAATTGAAAAAAAGAAAACAAATTTAATGCACTTTAGTGCATTAAAGAGTTCACAAATATTAAGTTTGACAAGCAAGAAATCGTTCTTTGTTAGGAATGTAAAAATTTAAAACCAAGGATTTTACATTTGTAAATGACAATTTTAAGGTTATCAATGAAATTGAAAAAAAAGAAAATAAATTTAATGCACTTTAGTGCATTAAAGAGTTCATAAATATTAAGTTTGACAAGCAAGAAATCGTTAGTTGTTAGGAATGTAAAAATTTAAAACCAAGGAGTTTACATTTGTAAATGACTGTTTTAAATTTTTGCAATGACGACACAAATGACGTTTTATTGCTTGTCAAATGCATTCGTAGTTCAATTGGATAGAATACCAGATTCCGATTCTGGTGGTTGGGGGTTCGAATCCCTTCGGATGCACAAATATAAAAGTACATGAGTAAATTGGCCGAGTTAGCTAATAATTTATTAAAAGAGGTATTCTTTAAAACTGCACGTAGTGGTGGTAAAGGAGGTCAAAATGTGAATAAGGTTGAAACTAAAGTAGAGCTTTATTTCAATATTGATCAATCTGCTTTTTTGAATGAAGAGCAGAAACTTAAATTACGTGAGGCACATGCGCATAAAATTAGTAGCGAAGGCGTATTAAAATTGATTGCGCAAGCAGCACGCACCCAGTTAGAAAATAAACAAAAGGTGCAAGCAAAATTTGTACATTTAATTATTGGTGTATTTACGCCACAAAAGCTAAGAACCGCTACCAAAGTGCCTCAAAAATCAAAAGCGCAGCGCTTGTTGAGTAAAAAACTACATGGGCAAAAATTGGCCAACAGAAAAGTTAAGTTTGGGGATGATTGATTTGCTTTTTATGCCATCTTTTTAAACTAACAATTTCCTTTTGGGTTTATGTATTGATTTCACTAAATTTGCGTGCTTTTTAACAAATACAAAAGAAATAACTTATGAAAATATTAGTTTGCATAAGCAAAGCGCCTGATACAACGGCCAAAATTGCTTTTAAAGATAACAACACAGCCTTTGATGAAAACAATGTGCAGTATATTGTAAATCCTTATGACGAGTGGTATGCCTTGGTGCGTGCTTTGGAGTTAAAAGAAACGCTGGGTGGTACAGTTACTACCATTAGTGTAGGCGGTGCAGATATGGATGCGATCATTAGAAAAGCTTTTGCTATTGGTGCTGATGATGGGGTAAGAATTGATACAGAACCTACCGATGCTTATTTTGTTGCCGAACAAATTGCTGCTTATGCCAAACAAGGTGGATTTGATTTGATTATGGCAGGTAAAGAAACCATTAATTACAATGGTTCTTCATTAGGTGGGATGTTAGCCGAATTGCTCGATATGCCTTATGTTTCAATGGCTACAAAACTAGATGTGGCTGGCACAACGGCAACCATTGAATGCGATATTGATGGTGGTACTGAAGTATTAGATTGTGATTTTCCTTTAGTAATAAGTGCTGCAAAAGGCATGGCCGAGGCGCGTATTCCAAATATGAGAGGCATTATGGCTGCTCGTACAAAAGCATTAAATGTGATTCCTGCAGTAGCTGCCGATAAGTTAACAGAAGTAAAATCTTACACTTTGTCGCAAGGCCGCACTACCTGCAAAATGATAGATGCCGAAAACGCTGGCAGCTTAATAGAAATGCTGCATAACGAAGCTAAAGTAATTTAATTTTTAACCTTTAATATCCAGAAAAAAATGTCAATATTAGTATATTCCGAAGTTTCGAAAGGAAAAATTAAAAAAGCATCATTAGAAGCAGTAAACTATGCTGCTCAAATAGCCTCAAAAACAGGCACTACAGCCACAGCCATTATCATGAATGCTGGCGAAACATCTTTAGATGATTTAGGAAAAGCTGGTGCAAGCAAAGTGTTACATGTTGCAAATACATCCATCAACACGAGCGACTCACAAGTTTTAACCCGCATTTTAAATCATGCAGCTGAGGCTGAGAGTGCATCAATAGTTATTTTCTCAAACGATTTAACTGCAAAAGCAGTTGCACCTAGATTAGCAGCCCGCATGAAAGCAGGTTTTGTTCCAGGGGCCGTTGATTATCCAAATACAGATGGTGGTTTTTCGGTAAATAAAAACGTGTTCTCAGGTAAAGCTGTTGCCACTTACCAAGTAAATAGTGCTAAAAAGGTAATTAGCTTATTGCCTAATTCATTTCAAGTGAAAACAGATGGAGCAGCTGTTGCAGCTAGTAATTTTGATGTACCTACCGAATTATTAGCATCAAGAATAAAAGTAAAAGAAGTAAAACGCGAATCCAATGAATTATCTTTACCAGAAGCGGAATTGGTAGTTTCGGCTGGAAGAGGCATGAAAGGCCCAGAAAATTGGGGCATGATTGAAGATTTAGCAAAGCAACTGGGTGCGGCTACCGCTTGTTCACGCCCGGTTTCTGATATAGGTTGGAGACCGCATCATGAGCATGTTGGTCAAACAGGTATTGCTATTCGTCCGAATTTATATATTGCAGTGGGAATTTCTGGTGCTATTCAGCATTTGGCTGGTGTAAATGGCAGCAAAACAATCGTAGTTATTAACAAAGACCCCGAAGCGCCTTTCTTTAAAGCGGCCGATTATGGCATTATTGGTGATGCTTTTGAGGTTGTGCCAAAACTCATTGAAGCCGTTAAAAAATTTAAAGCTTCTCAGAATTAATTAATTTTTTTTATTTAATTTTATCCAACCTTAATTTAGTGTTAATTAAGGTTGGATTTTTTTTAATTCAGGCATTCTTCAAGATTTGTGAAAAAAATAAAATTAGAAATTATAGCTTTATCATACAGCCAAACCCAAAGCGGTGCTTATGCATTAGTATTAGGTGAGACCAACGGTAAAAGAAGACTTCCCATAATTATTGGTGGATACGAAGCACAAGCCATAGCCATTGAGCTCGAAAAAATGACGCCCAGCAGGCCGCTCACCCACGATTTGATGAAGACTTTTGCAGAGAGTTTTAATATTGTGATTACAGAAGTTATCATCTATAAAATTGTGGAAGGTATATTTTATGCCAAATTAGTAGCCAACAATGTGCAACAAACCACAGAGATTGATGCACGCACTTCTGATGCCATTGCCATGGCCTTACGTTTCGATTGTCCTATTTACAGCTACGAGTCAATACTTTCTACTTATGGGGTGGTTTTAGATGAGGAAAACAACAAATCTGAAGAAAACATAGGCGATGCTTCTTTAGAATTGGAAAAAAATAAAAGTACAAAGCTAGGTTTAAACGATTTTAGCCACATCAATACAGAGGATTTGCAAATGCTTTTACAAACTGCTTTAGAAGAAGAGGATTACGAAAAAGCATCACGTATTAGAGATGAGTTGAACGAAAGGCAGTAAAATAGTATTACATAAAATTCGATAAAGAGCGTATTTCAGAAATTACGCTCTTTTTTTTGTTATAGTTTGATGTGTTATAGTTGCAACAACTAACTTGTTTAGTATTTTAATAGCACTCGCAATTGAATAGTTAAATAGTAAATTATTGAAATTAGATTTACTATCTTTTTGTAAAGGGTAAACATAGTTAAAAAAAGAATTTCACATTTTTATAAACTAAAAATTTTAAGATATGAAAAATGGTTTGAAATTGATGCTGCTTATTTGTTTATTTATTTCCTTCTAACCCTACAGATGCCGATACTATTTATGCTGTAGCAGATCTTAGTTTTTTTTATGATAATTGTATTTTAAACAATTCTTACAAAGAGATAATTAACCATAAAGTATATTCAGCAATTAAAAATATAGACGACTTAAAAGTGTTTATGGAATATCACGTTTATGCCGTTTGGGATTTTATGTCATTGCTTAAAACTTTGCAGGGCAATTTAACTTGCACAACAGTTCCTTGGTTTCCAAAAGGTTCGGCAGATACAAGACATCTTATCAACGAAATTGTTGTAGGAGAAGAATCAGATGTAGATATGAATGGCATCAGAAAAAGCCATTTTGAATTTTACCTTAACGCTATGCAGCAATGTGGTGCTGACACTTCTAAAATTCAAACATTTACAGAAATATTGAAGAATACAAGTGATTTCAATTCGGCATACACTGCATCTCAAACGCCAAAGGAAGCGAAAGAATTTGTTGATTTTACTTTCAAAATTATTGGAAGCAATAAGGATTATTTACAAGCAGCCATTTTTATATTTGGCCGTGAAGACCTCATTCCAGGGATGTTTATTTCAATGGTAAACGATATTCATAAAAATTTTCCTGACAACATTTCAATTTTTAAATATTACCTTGAAAGACATGTAGAAGTTGACGGAGACCACCATAGTCAGCTAGCCTTACAAATGACATCAAACTTATGCGGTACAGACCAACAATATTGGGAAGAAGCGCTTCAAGCAACTGTTGAATCTTTAAAGAAGCGTATCAACCTTTGGGACGGTGCATAAAAACAAATAAGGAATAAAAAAATACTGCTAACCGAAATTCAAAACTAAATCTTTTGAAATGTTTACCTTGTTGAAAAAGATATAAAATTTCAACCAATTTTAGTACAAAACATAAAGCTAAACGTCAGTCAAGCATTCAACAAAAAAGCCCTAAAAATACAATTCTTCGGGGCTGTGTTTATACTCCAATGTAACTCAGAGCGCATCGATAAAGTCCTAAGTAGTGTAGACATTTAGCTTTAAATTATCCGATTCAAATCGAACCTTAAACCATCGCCTCAGCCAATGCCCTCACCATTTCTGGTTTTTCTTCAAATAAATTCCCTACTACTATTACATCAGCACCAGCTTTGCAGCAGGCAGTAACACTTTTGGCATCTTTAATGCCACCGCCAATAATTAATGGGATGTTGATTTCTTGTTTTACTGCATTAATCATAGCTAATGGAACTGATTGGTGTGCGCCACTTCCGGCATCCATATAAATCAATTGCATGCCAAGCATTTGCCCTGCTAAGGCTGTTGCAGCAGCAATTTCTGGCTTGTTTGAAGGAATAGGCATGGTATTACTCATGTATTGTACTGTAGTTGTTTGCCCACTATCAATCAACATATAACCCGTTGAAATGGTTTCTAAATGAGCTTCTTTAATTAACGGTGCTGCCAACACATGATTGCCAATCAACATTTCAGCATTTCTCCCTGAGATCAATGAAAGTAATAATATAGCATCAGCGTACTGACTAATTTGCATGGTGTTTCCTGGAAAAATTATTACAGGCACATCTGTTTCAGCTTTTAATAGCGCAATTGTTTTATCAAAGTTGTTCTTGCGCAATAAACTGCCTCCTAGCAAAATAAAATCAACCTGATTGGTTTTAGAAAGCTGCTGTGTAAACTGCTTTAAACTGTCAACATGATGTTTGTCGGGATCAACCAAAACACAAAATTGTTTTTTGGCGGCATCAATAAATTGGCTATAAATGTTTTTTACCATATGGGCAAAAGTAAATCATTTTAGGGATTATGGCAAATTGATATAGTTATCGACTCAAATTACTAGAAATATAATTTGTAAATTTGCATTCGTGAAAGAGAAAAATTTATTTGTAATTGCTGGATGCAATGGAGCTGGCAAAACCACAGCTTCTTTTACAATTTTGCCGGAAATCATTAAGTGTAAGGAATTTGTGAATGCTGATGAGATTGCGAAAGGTTTGTCTCCTTTTCAACCTGAAAGTGTTTCATTTGAATCTGGAAGAATAATGCTTCACAGAATTGATGAGTTGTTTGCCGCTAAAATCAATTTTGCTTTTGAAACAACGCTTTCTTCAAAAATTTACCAGCAAAAAATATTAAAAGCCAAAGCAGAAGGTTACTCTATTACATTGCTTTTTTTTTGGTTACAAAACACAGACTTAGCTAAAGAAAGGGTTCGCATTAGAGTGTTAGAAGGAGGTCACCACATCCCTGATGAAATTGTTGAAAGAAGGTATAACAGAGGAATTAAAAATTTATTTTCTTTATATTTGCCAATAGTTGACGAAGTGATGATTTTTGATAACTCTAATGGTAAAACAGAATTAATTGCTGAAAAATTGCTTGATACAGAAATGAAAATTATCGATATTGAAAAGTATAACACGCTAAAAGGATACACAAATGAAAGAATATAAAAGAACAGAACAGCAAGAAAAAATTTTAGCTGGAATGGAATTAGTTTATGAGCGACTAATTGCATTTAAAAAGAAAATGAATAGTGAATTGGTTGTTTTAAAAGATAACAAAATAGTTAGAATTAAGCCTTAAACTTAATTTGTAAAAGTTGCTGAACGTTTTGCAGATTTGCGTTGGGCGCGCTTTACGAAGCACAAAAAAGTCTGCGAATACAAATTTAATTACGAAAACGAGCTTTACAAATTTACTCTTCGCCCGCGTCTTATGCAAATGTGCTGTTAGCCTTAGGCAAAATTTAGGAGCACATTACTTGGTACAATTCGCAATGTCTAAACCTTTAATTCTTTTAAAATGGGCTGTGTTATTGGTTATTAATTGCAATTCACTTGTTATTGAGATGCCAGCAATTAAAGTGTCTGTGTGGCCGATTTCAGCCCCTTTTTTTCTTAGGTCTGCTTGGATAATTGCAGCAGTTTTTGCCATAGGCATTGTCAAAGGAATAACTTTGTTTAATTCAACAAATTCTTCAAATTTTGCTAATTGCTTTTTGGCGTCTTTGTATAAAAGTCCATTTAAAATTTCATAATAAGTAATAATGCTTAAATTAATGAAACCATATTCTTTCAAATGTTCGTCAAACTTAGCTATAACTTTAGAGTTTCCTCTTAAAAACTCCGAAAGAATATCGGTGTCAAGCATTGATGGTTTCATAGGTCAATGTTGCGGTCAAAAAGTTTAGTTCTAGATTTTTTTGTTTGGTTAAGATATTCAGTGTAGTCTTTTTTACTCATGTCGCTAAACGCTCCGCCATAAGAAAGAATTTTCTTTCTCAATGTCTGTGTCTGTTTAGTTGAAGGTGTCATTGAATGAACAAATTGATAAAGTTCTTCAAGTCGATTAACAGGAACATCTTTTAACTCTTTTAAAATTGCATTAAATGTCAACATAGCATTATTATTTGTGTCAAAGATAAAAAATAAATCTGTTTGTTTAAAGGCTACAGTCACGCATTTTATTGTTAATATTGCTTACGGCTAACTCTTCATTTGAGAAATTATAATGTAATTCTATTAGGAGTATAAGTATTAAAATTATCGAAAAAACCTTTAAATATTAACACTAAATGAATTGTTGTTACATTATTTATACTTACAAGTACATATCACATAGCCTCCAATAAATAAAAAATTACCTGTTATTTCAACTTCTTTATGATTGATAATGAGCACACCATTAATGGTATTTAATTCATGCGTGAGCAACTCTTTTAAAATAATGTGCTTCTTAAAAATAAGTCCTTTTTTACCGTATAGCTTATAAGCAGCTTCTTTAAAACTCCACACCAAATGATAAAACATAAACAATTTTTCGTTTCTGATATATTCAAAAAGTTCTTCTTCTTCTAACGAAATAAACTTGTCTTTTACCCTGATTATTTTTTGAGAAATTTGTTCAATATCAACACCAATAGGGTTATTTGGATCAGTGGCTAACAATACATAATCGCCAGAGTGTGAAATAGAAATGCCACCAAAGCCAAAGCAGTGCGGTTTTCTGTAATCATCGTAGTAAATTTGTGCATTTTTGCCACACATTTTTTGAGCTAGTAATCTTGTGCTAAGCCATTGTCTTTTAAGCTTTTCATGATTAATTGCTGCAAAATCATTTAATTCATAGGCATGGAGCGAACTTATTTTAAGCAATGTTTCCGATGACTCACTCATTTGCCAAAAACCAAGCTTAATATCACCTCCTAATTTACTGATATATGATAATGGCATATTGTGAATTAAAATATCGCCAATTAACGCAATTATCTTTAGAAAGACACATTTTTTTAAAGAAAAATAATTTCTGTGTCGTTTTTTAAAAAATATTATTCATCTTTGTAAATCGTTGGTAATATTATCTAGTTAAAGGTAATTTACCATTAATGCTAAAGAAAAAAGATCATTTGCTATGATAAAATTTAATTTAAAACGAAAGTTTGTTTTGGCCATTGCGGCATTAACAATTTCATTTTCAGTAAGTAAGGCCCAAGATGGCTTATATCCTTTCGAAGAAAAAGGGAAGTACGGATATATCAATCAAAGTGGCAAAGTCATCATCCAAGGTCAATATTCATTTGCCGATCAATTTTATGATGGCTTGGCTGTGGTGAAAGATAAAGGAAAAAAAGGATTTATTGATAAATCGGGTAAAATGGTGATTGCTGCTCAATACGATGAAGCCTATAAATTTAAAGAAGGTATGGCTGTAGTTAAATTGGAAGGTAAATGGAAGTATATCGATAAAACAGGAAAGATTGTAATTGAATCAAACGCTGATTATACCTACAATTTTAATGATGGTGCAGCGCGTTTTCAAAAAGGATTGAAGTTTGGCTACATTGACAAAACTGGCAAAGAAATTTTACCGCCAACTTTTGAAGCTGCATACGATTTTAGCGAAGGTTTAGCCCGTGTTAAAACAGGTAATTTTAAAACTGGCAAATGGGGTTATATCGATAAAACAGGTAAAATGGTTATTCCTGCTAATTATGATGATGCCTTTGAATTTAAAGATGGTTTAGCGAATGTAAGAATTGGTAACGAAGCAAGAGGAAAATATGGTTTTATTGATAAGGTTGGCAAATGGGTAATTGAAGCACAATTTGATAAAGCAAATCAGTTTAGCGAAGGCTTAGCGAGTTTTAGAGTAGGCGATTTTAAAACTGGTAAATGGGGTTATATGGATAAAACAGGTAAAATCGTTATCAATCCCAAATTCGACCAAGCCATGCCTTTTTCAGAAGGTTTAGCCTGTGTAAAAATTGGCGAAATGAAAGACGGTACCTGGAAATACATTGACAAAAATGGTAAGGTGGTTATCGATAAAGATTTTTCTTTTCCTTCAGACTTTAAAAACGATATGGCCTTTGTAAAAGTGGGTGGCTTAAGAGCAGGAAACTCGGCCTACATTGACAAAAAAGGAACTTTTGTTTGGCAAGGCGCTAAATAATTTAAATAAAACATTTACAAATCAGGAGGTATATCGCCTCCTTTTTTGTTGCCAATAATTTAAAAAACTTATATGAACGCATACGTTTTTCCTGGTCAGGGTGCTCAATTTTCGGGCATGGGCAAAGATTTGTATCAAAATAGTAATACCGTAAAAAACTTATTTGATGAAGCCAATCAGATCCTTGGATTTGAAATCACACAAATCATGTTTGAAGGAACTGAGGAGCAATTGAAACAAACAAATGTTACGCAGCCCGCTATTTTTTTACATTCTGTAGCAGTTATAAAAAACTTAGGAGATGCCTTTAAACCCGATATGGTGGCTGGACATTCTTTAGGCGAATTTTCTGCTTTAGTGGCCAATCAAACCTTAACCTTTCAGGATGCTTTGCGTTTGGTGGCCAGAAGAGCCGATGCCATGCAAAAAGCATGTGAGATACAACCAAGCACCATGGCAGCCGTTTTAGGTTTAGAAGATAAAATTGTAGAAGAAGTTTGTGCCTCAATTACCAATCAGGTAGTGGTAGCAGCAAATTATAATTGTCCTGGTCAATTAGTTATTTCAGGCAGTATTGAAGGCATTAACGAAGCCTGCGAAAAATTAAAAGCAGCAGGCGCAAAAAGAGCATTGGTATTGCAAGTAGGTGGTGCCTTTCACTCCCCTTTGATGATGCCCGCGCAACAAGAATTAGAAAAAGCCATTAGCGAAACTTTGTTTAGCAATCCTATTTGCCCAGTGTATCAAAACTACACAGCCAAAGCGGTTTCAGATCCAACAGCCATTAAAAATAACCTCATTGCGCAATTAACCGCACCAGTAAAGTGGACACAAACAGTAGAGCAAATGATTGCCGATGGTGCAACTCATTTTTATGAAGCGGGTCCTGGTAAAGTATTGCAAGGCTTAGTTAAGAAAGTCAATAAAGATATTGAAGCTATTTCAGCATAATGCGCCATAAAATATAGTCCTATTGCTCGAACAAGCACTCGAAAAACAAGTTTTTGACATTCAAAACGAGCATGATTTTGAAAAAGCAGCGCTTGCTATTTTTCGCTATCAGGCTGCGCAAAATGCAGTATATAAACGTTACCTGGACTTATTAAATGTAAGTGTTGAGGCTGTAAATAACATCGAAAAAATTCCATTTTTACCAATTTCATTTTTTAAGCAAGAAAAGATTGTAACGGATCAATTTGAACCTGCTATTGTATTTACTTCCAGTGGCACAACGGGCATGGTAAACAGTGCACATTATGTAAAGGATGTGCATTTGTATATCAATAGTTTTTTGCAGTGCTTCAGGCAATTTTATGGTGATGAAAAAGACTATACTTTTGTTTGCTTACTGCCATCCTATTTAGAAAGAGCAGGTTCATCACTTATTTACATGATGGATTATCTGGTGAAAGCCAGTGGCAAGCCACAAAGTGGTTTTTATCCTCAACTCAATGATGATTTTATGGAGCTGATAAAAACGCTTCAACAAGATAAAACACAAAAAGTATTTTTCATAGGTGTTACTTTTGCATTACTCGAATTAGCAGAGCAATATCCTTGCGATTTAAGTAATTTCATTATCATGGAAACAGGTGGTATGAAAGGCCGCAGAAAAGAAATTACGCGTGCCGAATTGTACGAAATATTACAGCAAAACTTAAACGCTAAAGCCATCCATTCTGAGTATGGCATGACCGAATTATTATCGCAGGCTTATTCCAAAGAAAACGGACAATTTTTTTGTCCAAAACACATGAAAGTGCTCATTAGAGATTTAAATGATCCTTTCACACTTTTAGCAACAAATAATACAGGCGTGATTAATGTAATTGATTTAGCCAACATTTATTCCTGCGCCTTTATTGCTACCCAAGATGCAGGTAAACTGCTTAATAATGGCAGTTTTGAGGTGTTAGGAAGGGTTGATCATAGTGATGTGAGAGGGTGTAATTTATTGATGGGGTAATTTCAGCCTTATTCTCAAATTAATGTTGTATCTTTCAACATTAATTACATCATGGAAAAACTACCCAAAGGTTGGGAACTGATTGAAGAGTTTGAGGGGAGTTATGTTTTTGAAAATACAAAACTAAATTTTTCGGTAAACATCGATTTTGAAGCTTTACTTGCTTTGCCTTATAATATTGAGTTTTTGCATACCAAAGGTTATTTAAAATTAGTCAATTTTGATGATGGCGTGTATAAAGTAAATGCGCTTAATGAAGCTGATGCCCTGCAAAAAGCATTGTTGATGATGCAGTTTATCAATAAAAATATTCAGTGGCTGCTCTCTACGCAAAGTAAAACGGAATAAAGCAACATCTTTTTTATTCCTGCAAATCAATTTCTAAAATTGTACCAATAATTTAAAAGCTTATATCGGTTTTAAACTCCCGTGATGTTTGTGAAACACCATGCTGATAGATATAAACCAGTGCTTCTTCTTTATCTTATACCAATTGCATTTATTTTTTAGTCCATCTAAAAATAAATGTACAATGGCTAATGCCGATATAACAAAATATAGTTCAATAAAATTGGACTATTTATTTTGTATAATCGGGATAACACAAATTTAAAGTTAATACTTAATTTTGTGTCCAAGGATTAATGAAGCTATTATCAGACCAACAATTAAAGAAATAGAAAATTTAGTTTGCATGTGTTTAACTTTTAAATTATTGCAATACTTCAAAAGTATATATTTTAAAACTTAAATCTTTAGCGCTTCTTTAACAATATACACAAACTTAAGGTTGATAAACTATTTCATTTTATCAAATTCAGCCCTACTCATCAAAGCAAGTTCAGGCTTACCTACAGCTTTTAATGTCAAATTTAAATTGGCCAAATACGTTTTATCAATAGCTGCATAAGCATTTAAATTATCATTGATATCCTTTTCAAATGACGCAGATTTTTCGAATTGCGTAGCACTTGGTTTGCCATCATAACTCACTACTTGAATATATACATTACTCAATTTATCACGCAGATAATTATTGCCATCATTAATCAATCCTTCTTTGGTGCTAACCACTATTTTACGCTGTAATTCTAGCTTATCGGCATATTCAACCAACATCTTTTTTACCTTTTCGTTAGTGGCAAATTCCTTTTCTAAGGCCTTTAGTTTAGTTTGCAATTCAACATGACTGTTTACTGTGTAAGTAAAATCATTGCACTCTTTATGCAACTTCATCATCAATTCATGTCTTGCATCTTTGTCGGCAGCACTATGCTGGCTTTTAGGATTATGGATAATTGTAAATGGAATAAAAGTAGTGTCTGTTTCCTTAACCACTTTTAATTGGTAATTACCTGCTTTTAATGGCGCACCATAAAAGCCAGCATAAGCTGGTGATGGACCACTTGGCATTTTTGGTGCTTTAATTTGCAAATCAATTTCAAGCATATTAATTCCTTTTCTTTTGCTTGCCGTTTTTGTGCTGATTAATTGTTTCTTATCGTCTAAAACCTCTACATAAAAATCACCATTCATGTGTTTTTTCTGCAAATAATAAGTAAGCATGAACCCCGATTTTGGATTTGTAAAACCCGATTCATCATCTCCAAAACTGATGGCATCAAAACCATATTCTGCATAATAATAAGGCTTCAACGGAAAAGCATAAAACTTACTATTAATAACTTCCTCTGTGAGCAATCTAATAGGTGTTATATCATCAATAATCATAATACCTCTTCCATGGGTAGCTAATATTACATCATTTGTTGTTGGGTGAATAGCAATATCTCTTATAGCAACATTGGGTACATTGTTGTTATGGTCTAATTGTGCCCAATTTATACCAGCATCTAAGCTAACAAACAAGCCGAATTCTGAACCCACAAAAAGTAAGTTTTTGTTTTTTAAATCTTCCCTTACTACATGGCAATAACCTTTAATGGTGCTAGCTCCAAGACGAGTCCATGTAAGGCCATAATCACTGGTTTTATAGACATAAGCATTCATATCACCCTGCGTATGATTGTCAAAAGTAATAAAGGCGGTACCTTCATTAAATCTACTGGCTTCAATGGTACTTACCCAGGTAAATGCAGGTAATTCTTTGATGTTTTTAACCAAATTACTCCAGGTTTTTCCCCCATCTTTAGTGAGTTGTACATTGCCATCATCAGTACCTACCCAAATTACTTTTTCGTTCAAAGGTGATTCTGCAATAGTATAAATGGTACAATGATTTTCGGCACTGCTATTATCAGAAGTTAATCCACCACTGTCTTCTTGCTTTTGTTTTAAAGGATCATTGGTTGTTAAATCAGGTGATATTTTTTCCCATGAATCGCCTTTATTGTTTGATACAAACAAATATTGAGCGGCATAATAAAGTTTGTTTTTATTGATTGGACTAGTAACTATTGGTGAATTCCAATTGTACCTGTATCTTGGTTGCCCTGCCATTTCTAGCGGTTTTATACTTTTAGCCGTTTTTGTTGTTTTATTGTATCGTTGCAATTCTCCGCCTTGCGATTCGCTGTAAACAAAATTATTATCAGCAGGATCGGGCACAACCCAAAAGCCATCTCCCCAACCAACAGTGCTCCAATTTCTATTGTTAATGCCTCCTGTTAATGTTCTTGATGGTCCCATCCATGAGCCATTATCTTGCAAACCACCATATACATTATAATTTTCTTCATTATCAAAAGCTACATGATAAAACTGTCCTACCGGTAAATTTTTATGCTGTAAAAAATGTGAACCGCGGTCATAACTTGTGTATACCCCACCATCGGTGCCTACTACAATATTGTCGGTGTTGTTAGGGTTAATCCAAACATCATGATAATCGCCATGAGCGCCACCTCTAAAAGGGGTAAAAGATTTTCCGCCATCGGTGCTAACTAGCATGGTTAAACCCGCTCTGTAAATACGATTTGGGTCTTTAGGATCGGCAATTAATTTTGCAAAATAAAATGGTCTTTCAATAATATAATTGTGTGTGCCAGTTTTTGTCCATGTTTCTCCTTTATCATTACTGCGATACATGGCTGTTTCTTTTGACTCAATAGTTGCATAAACTACATTCGCATCAGCCGGTGAAACAGCTAGATCGATACGTCCAATGTTGCCTGTGGGTAGGCCATTATTTAATTTTTTCCATGTTGCACCACCATCTGTAGATTTATAAATTCCACCATTTTTTCCTCCCGAATTAAAAGAATAAGCTTTTCTTCTAAACTCCCATGCCGATGCATAAATGATTTCTGGATTTGTAGGATCTACCGCCAAATCAGAAATGCCAGTTTGTGGGTTGATATAGAGTATTTTTTTCCAGGTTGTTCCGCCATCGGTAGTTTTGTATAAACCTCTTTCTTCGCTATCGCTCCATAAAGCACCCGGGGCAGCTGCATAAACAGTATTATTATCTTTTGGATGAATATAAATTTTACTAATTCTTTCTGTTTTTTCTAGTCCTAATTTTTTCCAATTTTCTCCACCATCGGTACTTCTATAAATACCATCACCAACTGATACACTATTTCTGGTCCATGGTTCTCCAGTGCCAGCCCAAATAGTGTCAGGATGCGCTTGATCAATACAAATGGCACCTATGCTTTGATTGTGCTTGTCAAATACAGGTTTATAAGTAACACCAAAATCTAATGTTTTCCATATTCCACCACCTGCAGTGCCAACATATAATGCACCTTGTTTTTTATTTACAGCATCTAAACAAGCCACGCGGCCACTCATTACAGTAGGGCCCAAATGCCTTGCTCTTATATCACCAAATATTTTGGGATCGAGTGAAGCTTGTGAAAATACAGGGCTTTGAAAAATAAGACCCAAGCAGAGGATGAAATATATTTTGCGCATAAGTGAAAGATAGAATTTTATTGTTATTTTTTTATTTCAGGCTTCTTAAATAGATCATCACTTATTTCCTTATTAAACTCTACAGAAACAACTTTAATAGGTGTTTTATATACTTGACCCATATACTTGGAGTTGGCCTGCATCTCAAATGCCATTAATTTGCCTTCAACTGGTTTAAAATTGCTAAACACTAATTCTGATTCAGCTTCACTGCCATCTTCATTTTTTTGCTTAAAACTTTGCTTTACCAAATAGCTTGTTTCTTTATCAATAAAAAAGTTAATGACATCATTTTTATCTGTAACTAATTTTAACTTGTATGCCATCGCGCCCTCTACGTCCTCTTCGCCTTCAGCACTAACTTTAAAGCCTTTTTTAGCGTAGTCTATCAACTCTCCATCCATATCTGCCTGAATTTTCATTTCTTTAATATCGTCTTCAGGCATGGCTTCAACTGTTTCTCTTCCTGTAAAAGGATTTACCACCCAGCCTTCGGTACCATTAAAAACCTGTAAGGAAGTTTTACCCTGCAGTGTTGTTTCTTCACGCAACATATTAGGTCTTTTCTTGTATATTGTTTGTTCAATGGTCATCCCTCCTGATTCAATAGAAATAACTGTTTTCTCAGTTTTAACTGATTTCATTTTCTCTAATCCACCAATAGCAGTAATGTATTTATTAATAATTTCATCAGCGCTTTGTCCAAAATTTACAGGGTTATTGATAAAGAATACGAAGGCTGTAAATATTAAAAATTTGTTTCTCATATGATTGTATTTTAAATTTGTTTAAAGCGAAAGTAATAAAATAATGATGAGTAATCATATTAACAATATGATAAAAAAAATTTTTTTTTATTTTAATGACTTGTTTGAGCATAAAATTGAGGTTTAAACTTATTAAATTACCTTTGCCAAAATTTAAAAAATGAAAGCAAAGAAAGCGATTGAAAGTTTTGCAGTGAGTACTGAAATTGTGCTGCCTAATGACACGAATACCCTTGGCAATTTAATGGGTGGTCGTTTATTACATTGGATGGATGTAATAAGTGCTATTGCTGCACATCGTCATTGTAGAAGGGTAGTTGTTACTGCCTCTGTAAATAACGTTAGTTTTAATCAGCCCATTAGATTGGCTGATGTTGTTACTTTAGAAGCTAAAGTTTCGCGAGCCTTTAGCACTTCCATGGAAGTTTTTATTGATGTATTTGTGGAGAACCATTCTACAGGAGTTAAAACAAAATGTAATGAAGCTATTTATACTTTTGTTGCAGTAGATCAAATGGGTCATCCTATAGGTGTTCCAGAGCTCATTCCAGAATCTGAAGAGGAAAAAGAACGTTTCACAGGAGCGCTTAGAAGAAAGCAATTAAGTTTAATTTTGGCTGGTAAAATGAAACCCAGTGATGCCACAGAATTAAGAGCCTTGTTTAATTTATAAATGATGAAGAAGATTTTACAATATTTATTTTTAGCGTGTTTTTTTATTTCGCTAATGGCCTGCGACTCTAAAAGAGTTTATGAGCAAAATGTTGATATTCCTGATTATATTTGGGATAAAGAAAATCCAATTTATTTTGATGTGCCCATCGTTGATACCATATCTTTAAATAATGTTTACATTAATATCAGGAATGCAAGTGGCTATGGCTACAGCAATATTTATTTGTTTTTAGACACCAAATATCCTGATAACACTATTTCTAGAGATACTATCGAATGTATTCTTGCCGATCCTGCTGGAAAGTGGCTCGGTGATGGAAGTGGCGATATTTGGGACAATCAAATTTTGTTTAAAAAGAATGTTCGCTTTAAGCAAATAGGTACCTATAAGTTTAGGTACGAGCAAGCTATGCGAATTCCTAAATTGCCTATGATTATGGATGTTGGATTAAGAATTGAAAAGCAGTAGTTATGTTAGTTAAAAGTTACGGGAGTGCTGTTTACGGAGTAAATGCTACCACTATCACAGTGGAGATTGATGTATCAGCGGGCTTTAAATATTTTCATGTAGGTTTGCCCGATAATGCGGTGAAAGAAAGTCAACAAAGAGTAACTTCGGCATTGAAGCACGTAGGTTATAAAATGCCCGGAAAGCGCATTGTTATTAATATGGCGCCTGCGGATATCAGAAAAGAAGGTTCGTCTTATGACTTAACCATTGCGGTTGGTATTTTAGCAGGCTCCGAACAAATTTTTACTGAAAAACTGGCCGATTATATTATTATGGGAGAGTTATCCTTAGATGGCATGGTACAGCCTATCAAAGGAGCTTTACCAATTGCCATTCAAGCAAAAAAAGAAGGGTTTAAAGGATTTATTTTACCTCAACAAAATGCGCGTGAGGCAGCAATAGTAAGTGATTTAGAAGTGTATGGCGTAACTAATCTAAGTGAAGTAATAGAATTTTTAATTGGTGAAAAAAACTTAGAAAGAACAATTGTAAATACAAGAGAAGAATTTTTTTCAAAGCTCAATGAATCAGAATTTGATTTTTGTGATGTTAAAGGACAAGAAAATATTAAAAGAGCGCTTGAAATTGCAGCTGCAGGTGGGCATAATGCTATTTTAGTGGGACCTCCTGGAGCAGGTAAAACCATGCTGGCTAAAAGATTGCCAACAATTTTACCGCCACTAACTATTCAAGAGTCATTAGAAACAACTAAGATTCATAGTGTGGCAGGCAAAATGGGAAAGAACAATTCGCTCATTACAGTGCGCCCTTTTCGCTCTCCACATCATACCATTAGCGATGTTATAGTGTTAATGTAAAAGTAGTATATTTGTTAAATGAAAGTCGGAATCTACTCAAGAGTATCAACAGATGAACAGAAATTAAAAGGAGTCTCTTTAGATGACCAAAAAAGTCGTGGGGTAGAATTTTGTATAAAAAACGGATATGATTACGAATCGTTTCAAGATGGAGGATACTCTGGAACTTTACCAATAGAGGACAGACCTGAATTAAATAGACTTTTTGAAAAAATTTATTTAGAGGAACTTCATGGAA
>JBILPB010000302.1:0-3694 GCA_044374175.1 Bacteroidia bacterium
GATATTGATGACAAATTGGTGTTTAGATTTTCGCCTCACAGTCAATTAAGAAAGTTTCATCGCTTTCAACACATCTACATTTTTCTTTTCTATTCAATCATGTCCTTGTATTGGGTTACTTTTAAAGATTTAATACAGTTAATTAAATACAACAAAAATGGTGTAAGCAGAGCTACGCCAAAAGAATATTGGAAAAATGCAGGTATTCTTTTCGTCTCTAAATCAATCTACTTATTTTATATGTTTTTTGTACCAATTTATTTTTTCAATTATAGTTTTGGACAAATATTTTTAGGCTTTTTATGCCTACATATTGTATGCGGATTATTGTTAAGTGTTGTTTTCCAATTAGCACATTCAGTGGAAGAAGCATCGCACCCTATTCAAAATGACAAAAGCGAAATTGAAAATGATTGGGCAATACATCAAATGAATACAACTGTAAATTTTGCCCGCCACAATAAATTTATTACTTGGTATGTAGGAGGTTTAAATTACCAAGTAGAGCATCATTTATTTCCAAGCATTTGTCATATTCACTATCCTAAAATTGCTGAAATAGTAAAACGCACTGCCGAAGAATTTCAAGTGCCATATTTAGAATCTCCTACGTTTTGGATGGCATTTAGATCGCACATTAATGCTTTAAAGGAGCTTGGTAGTAAAAAGGATGTAAAATTTGCATTGCATTTTGACAATTAATCCGTTTAAAATTTTTATCCTTTTAAATCTCTAAATTAAATACTTGGGTTTATGAAAAGAAGTATTAATAAAGTTGCCGTGTTGGGCTCAGGTGTTATGGGAAGCCGTATTGCCTGCCATTTTGCAAATATTGGAGTACAAGTGTTGTTGTTAGATATTTTAGCCAAAGATGCCGACAGCTCAAAAAAATCTAGAAATAAAATTGTAGATGACGCCTTGGCTTTTGCCCTAAAATCGAATCCATCACCTATTTATAAAAAGTCTTTTGCTTCAAAAATTACTACCGGAAATTTTGAAGATAATATGGCGCAAATAGCTAATTGCGATTGGATTATCGAAGTGGTTGTTGAAAGATTAGATATTAAAAAAGTAATATTTGAACAAGTAGAAAAGTACCGCAAACCTGGAACATTAATTAGTAGCAACACCTCTGGAATCCCTATCCACATGATGATTGAAGGTCGTTCTGAAGATTTTCAAAAACATTTTTGTGGCACACATTTCTTTAATCCTCCGCGCTATCTCAAGCTTTTAGAGATTATACCTACCAGCAAAACTTCAACCGAAGTTATAGATTTTTTAACCCATTATGGCGATTTATATTTAGGTAAAACCACTGTTCTTTGTAAAGATACACCTGCCTTTATTGCCAATAGAATTGGCGTATACGGCATTATGGCACTTTTCCATTTGGTAGAAAAAATGGATTTAACTATTGATGAAGTTGACAAATTAACTGGCCCCGTGTTAGGTCGCCCAAAATCTGCTACTTTTAGAACTTGTGATGTTGTGGGTTTAGATACTTTAGTTCATGTGGCCAATGGCGTAGCACAAAGCTGCCAAAATGATGAAGCCATTGATGTATTTAAAATACCAGCCTACATCAATAAAATGGTTGAAAATAAATGGCTCGGCTCAAAAACTGAACAAGGATTTTTTAAGAAAGTAAAAGGCGAAAATGGTAAAAGCGAAATACATGCTTTGGACCTAAAAACCCTTACCTATAAAGCCTCTCAAAAAGTTAAATTTGCCACTTTAGAAAGCACAAAAACAATTGATAATTTAAAAGATAGAGTAAAGGTTTTAATCGGTGGCAAAGACAAAGCTGGAGATTTTTATCGTGCCTCTTTCTTTGGTTTATTTGAATATGTAAGCAACAGAATACCCGAAATTTCTGACGATTTATTTAAGATTGATGATGCCATGAAAGCCGGATTTGGCTGGGAATTGGGTCCTTTTGAATATTGGGATGCCATGGGCGTTTCCGAAATGGTAACTGCCATGGAAGCGGTAGGTCACAAGCCTGCTCAATGGGTTAAAGACATGTTGAAAGATGGTCAAAATTCATTTTATCAAATTAAAGAAGGAAAACCTTATTATTTTGATGCGGTTAGAACAAAAGCACTTGCCAAAATTCCAGGAACCGAATCTTTTATACTGCTCGACCATATTCGTGAAAACAAAACAATTTGGAAAAATGCTGGCTCCTCAATTACAGATATAGGTGATGGCATCATTAATATAGAGTTTCATTCAAAAATGAATAGTATTGGAGGCGAAGTTATTGCCGGTGTAAATAAAGCCATTGAAATAGCTGAAAAAGAATTTGCAGGATTAGTCATAAGTAACGAAGGTGCAAACTTTAGTGCAGGCGCTAATGTAGGTATGATTTTTATGATGGCTGTTGAGCAAGAGTATGATGAATTAAACTTTGCAATAAAAGCATTTCAAAATACCATGATGCGTTGCCGATATTCTTCAATTCCGGTTGTTGTAGCGCCTCATAACATGGCACTTGGTGGCTCTTGCGAAATGTCGATGCACTCAGATAAAGTAGTTGCGCATGGCGAAACATACATGGGCTTGGTTGAATTTGGAGTAGGTTTAATTCCTGGCGGAGGTGGTACCAAAGAATTTGCGTTAAGATTGTCTGATGAATTAATGGATGGCGATATTGAACTTAATAAATTTAGAGATCGTTTTTTAACCATAGGTCAAGCCAAAGTTTCTACATCGGCTCATGAAGCTTTTGATTTAGGTTATTTGAGAAAAGGAATTGATGAAGTTGTAATTTCAAGAGCGCGTTTATTAAGCGAAGCCAAAGCTGCTTGTCTAAATTTAGCTAATGATGGATATACGCAACCTGCACCAAGAAAAGATATTAAAGTACTAGGAAAGCAAGCACTAGGCCTAGCTTATTTAGGTGCAAATTCAATGTTGAGCGGACATTATATTAGCGAGCATGATGCAAAAATTTCTCAAAAATTAGCCTATGTATTATGTGGTGGCGATTTATCTGCCCCAACTTTAGTAAGCGAACAATATTTATTAGACCTAGAACGTGAAGCATTTTTAAGTTTGTGTGGCGAAAAGAAAACTCTTGAACGTTTGCAATCTATTTTAACTGGTGGAAAAATTTTAAGGAATTGATTTTTTACTTGGGTTAAATGGTTTGGAGTATTGAGATTTTGAGATGTGGGTATTGAGATTGGGAGAAATGAGTATAGAGATTAAGAGATATGAGTATTGAGATTCTGAGATGTGGGTATTGAGATTTGGGGATGTGGGTATTGAGATTTTGGGATGTGGGTATTGAGATTTGGGGATGTGGGTATTGAGATTTGGGGATGTGGGTATTGAGATTTTGGGATGTGGGTATTGAGATTAAGAGAAATGAGTATAGAGATTATGAGATATGAGTATTGAGATTGGGAGATGTGGGTATTGAGATTTTAGGATGTGGGTATTGAGATTTTGGGATGTGGGTATTGAGATTGGGAGATGTGGGTATTGAGATTGGGAGATGTGGGTATTGAGATTGGGAGATATGAGTATTGAGATTATGAGATATGAGTATTGAGATTGGGAGATTGATTATTGAGATTGGAGATTGAGTATTGAGATTATGAGATATGAGTATTGAGATTGGGAGATATGAGATTGGGAGATTGATTATTGAGATTACGAGAAATGAGTATAGAGATTATGAGAT
>JBILPB010000228.1:0-3690 GCA_044374175.1 Bacteroidia bacterium
GTCCCATGCTTAATTGTTTAATGTAAAAATCTTCAATTAGTGTTTTACAAGGTTCTCCCAACTCCCCAAGAGCCGCGGCCATTTTACCAAATTGAATTTCTCTTTCCTCTATCAATGCTGCTTCTGAATCGTCAATGGCTATAAAGCCCTCAAAATCGGTTATTTTACCCACAATTGCACTGGCTTTTTTTATTTTTTTAAGCCACATCAATCTACTTACCGAATAAAGATAAGTTTTGATTTTACAATTGAGTTCAAAATTTTGGTCTTTGATATTTTGATAAAAAACAATGATGGCTTCCTGAAAAATATCTTTTGCATCATCTTCACTCCCACTGTTGGTAATAATAAAATGGTTAATTGACCCAAAATACAATTTATAAAGAACGCTCAGCACACTATCGTCATTGTTGCGCAAGGCAGCAATTATTTGCTCATCTGAATTATCAATTTCATTCATCTTTGTATGCGTTCTTTATACTTTTAATGCCGTAAAGGTAACCCAAATAAAAAAATTATTTACCTGTTGGGTTACCTTTTATTTTTTTAGGTATAAAGGGCATAATTATTAATTAACCAATTAAACTAAACAAAATGAAAAATTTATTTAAATTCGCTTTCGCTGCTTTAACAGTAGCTATGTTATCAACTGCTTGTGGTGGTGCTAAAACTGAAGAAGCTGCTGCTGAAGCAACTCCTGCTACTGAAGAAGCTGCTCCTGCTGCTGAAGAAGCTCCAGCTGCTGAAGCTGCTCCTGTTGATTCTGCTGCTGCACCAGCTGCTGAAGCTGCTCCAGCTGAAGCTGCTCACTAATTATAAACGAATTTACCGTTTAAAAGCCTTCTCCAAAAGAGAGGGCTTTTTTTATACTTTGCAGGCCCCGCGTTATAATACTAAGCATCTTGAAGAGGCAAATGAACAAACAGCTTAATACCTTAATTTGGCAAAATAATCTAGACAATTTATAGCCTTTAATAAAAAGAACGCTGCCAATCAAAAATTCCTCACAACTAATTAGGGCGTTACAAGATTTCATATTAAAGCGATGTTATAAAGTCAAATGTTTACTAAAAAACATTTGCATCAATAATAAATATATCAGACTCAAAATATCCGATTTAAAACAGCGCTATAAATGATATTGCAGTTGAGCAAATAATCAATACACAATGGTTTGTGTCAATATAGAGAAATATAGTTTGATAAAAATGGACTACTTATTTTGTACAACAAGTATATTGGCTAAAATTTATAAAATCCAACTGGCATTATTACCTTTTTGTTCAGTGATTATTGTAAAAAACAAACGCTCGTATTTGCTTAAGACACCTTAATTTTAAATTAATTCACCTATTATTATTTACCAAAGCATTATTTATCTAACAAAACAATTATATTTGCAGAATGACGCTCTTTTAAATTGTAAATTATTTTTTTTCAACAATTACAACAGACACAGCTAGCTTTTAACATTTATGTATAAACTTTTTTTTGAAAATAATCCTTTAGGTTCTTTTATCATTGATACAGATGGTAAAACGAAGGCATTCAATAAAGTATTTTTAAGCAACATAGGCTTTGATGAAAACTACGATTTACTGAGTGACAGCAATTTCAACTTCAAAAATATTATTCCCAATTTTAACACTATTGGAAGTCGTTTAAGTGAGAATAATAAGCCAATTGAATTTGAAACCTATATTAAAATGCAAGATGGCAGTTTTCGGACGTATAAAATTAACTGTATTCATTTTTTAGACGAAACCAGTAATTTTCTTATCTTAGGTTCACTTACACCTATTCTGGAATCAGTTGCATTGAGTCTTTCGGATGAACGAAAAAAGTACGATGACATCATGAATAATAGCGTGCAGCTAATTCAAAGTTTTAATAAAGATGGGATGTTGTTGTTTGTAAATAAAGCATGGAAAGACACCTTTGGATATAACGATCAAGAAATTCAATCCATCAACTTGTTTGATATCATTGATGAAGAAGACAAGGCGCATTGTTCGCAAATATTTGAGAATATACTTAGGGGCGTTCCGGCCTTTGAGATTAAGGCCACATTTATTTCGAAACTAGGTGCAAAAATTTTGCTCAAAGGCAATATACTTCCAATGCTTAATAATGGCGAATTGGTTGCCACACATGCATTTTTCAATGATATTAGTGAGTTGAGTGTTATAAAAAATGAACTAGCATCAAAAGATGTTTTGTTAGAAACAATATTTAAATCTATTCCTGTTTGCCTTTACTTAAAAGATTATGAGGGCAAATATGTTTTTGCCAACGATATGATGATGCAAACAATAGGTTGTGATGTGATAGGAAAAACTGACCACGATATTTTTGATAAGGAAAGTGCTGAGATTATGAAACAAACTGACTTGGAGGCCATAGCCTCTAAGGATAAAAACACCAAATTTTCTTTCAATAATGAAAGAAACGGTGAGAAAAAACACTATTATTGTGGTAAAAAACCAATTAGCACCGAACATCAAAAAAAGCTGATATTTGGTTATACTGTTGACATTACTGAGCTAAGAAACAATGCTGCAAAAGTTGAGGAAAGCGAGCGTATTCTTAATCAAATAGTATCTAACACCAACACAGGAATTATGCTGTTTAAGCTCGACAACAGCGACAAAAGCTATAGGATTGATTTCATTAATAATACCTGTAAAAAAATAATTAATTATAACGAAGGCAAATCTGAACTTACAGCATTACTTCCCGAACTGCGGCTTAATACAAAGTTTGCAGAAGAAAACGGAGCATCAGTTTCGCAGGTATATGAATATGTATCTGCCTTTTCTGGTGTCTCAAATTATTACGATGTATTTATCAATCGAATTGACCTGCCCGACAATGATCATAAGCTATTGGTTTTCTTTAATGATGTAACTGAAAAGAAACACATGATTGATAACCTTGAGTTAAATTTGAAGGAAAACGTGTTGTTATTATCAGAGGTGCATCACAGGGTGAAAAATAATTTGGCCAATATATACGGCATCATCGAGTTAAACAAATACAAGTTCCAAAATACCAATTTTGAGGAATACCTCATTGAAGTTCAGTTAAAAATAAAGAGTATTGCAGTTGTGCATGACCTACTTTACAAGTCGAAAAGTCTTACAAAAATTATGCTTGACGACTATTTTACAGAACTATGTCACGAATACAAAAAAATATACAAAAGCACGCAGCAGTTGGCAGTAACTCTCGAATTGTTTTTTGATAAAAACATTTCGCTTGAACTAGGCAGAGCTATTAGTTTAGGGCTTATGTTAGGCGAATTGCTATCCAACAGCTTTAAGTATGCTTCCAAAAACAAGGAAGTAAGTGTAGGAATTTCTATCAAATTAGCAAATGGAAGATGTTACATTGAATACAAAGATAGTGGAGTTGGATTCGAAACTTCATCTTCAAATACTCCTAATCCTGGTTTCGGTATGAAACTAATACAAAGTGTGTTGAAACAAATTAAGGCAAATTTTGTTTTAAACCATGATAAAAACTTTAATTTATCCATAGATTTTGAACAAATATAATATGAAAAAAAGAATTGTTATAGTTGAAGATGACTTCTTGATTCAAGAACTGCATAAGCAATACATTGAAAAAATGGGGCACCATGTAATTGCAACATTTAGCAATGGCGAGGATGCGCTTGATTTTTTCAGA
>JBILPB010000303.1:0-3679 GCA_044374175.1 Bacteroidia bacterium
AGTCCCTTTGATGGACCATAGCTTAAACCACGTGCAAAAGTTGTCTTAAAAATCCGATCCACTATAGAACAATCGAAGTCGAAAGTGAGTTGAGTCAAGGAAGTACTTTTTGCGTCTGGCTCCCTGAATGACGCATTTGGTCGCAATCCGATCAAATACAACTTACCCGTACCATTTGTCCGTTACAATTGCACCAAATAGCTTATGTATGCGTGCTTAGTCTTCTTCAGTTAGCTGTCTTGCGGGCTCAGTCACACGCTTTTACGGTCACCGTTAGGGGTACCCCTAGTCTTTATAGCGAGTTTTTTTAATCAATAATCCGTTCAATTTCGCAGTTTCCGAGCCCGAATAGGTCACACCTAACCTTTGTTATTTGGACACGAACTGCGACTATAGGTGCTCTTGCAAACGTGAAAAAAGTACAAGCAACGTTCGACAATCAACTCGGTGAACCTTCACGACGTAGGTTTCTTTCTATGACGAATAAAGTGATTCCGACCAGTGCAGCATCGCTACTCATTCTTGTGGTTTCGTCTGGGATTTCTACTCAATCCTTAGCAACTGGGTTTAGTGGGGCTTTCGCACCTGCTAATTGGACCTTTAGCAATTCTTTTGGTAGCACCGGTTCGGTTGACACGACTAATGCGCCAACCAGCATTAAGTTAACTGGATCAGATGGCGCCTCTTCAACAAGTAAATTGACAAACTATCAGATTGCCGCGCTTTCTAATGGTACTGTTAGTTTTTCATGGTCTTATGTTAGTGTTGATGTAGGTGGTCTTGGCTACGACAACCCAAAGTTTTACAACAACGGAACACTAACGAACCTAACCGGTTTTAGCCTATCTGGTTCATTGACTCAATCTGGAGTTGCATCATACGTTGTAACGTCAGGAAATATCTTCGGATTTACAATGGATGCCGTGGATAATTTCGGTGGATCGGCTTACACGATATTTAGTAGCTTTCTCTTTGCTGCTAGCGGTGGAAGTGGCGGTGGCAGTGCCCCCTCAAACATACTGTCAGGTGGCACTTACCAGACATTAAATGTCGGCAGTAGTGTGAATCCAGTGTTTGATGGTGGAACCCTGCAAGTGTCAAGTTCTGGGACTATCGCAAATAACTTCACCGTCACAAATAACAATGGGACAATCGATCAAGCTGGTTTGTCCTCTATTTTTAGTGGTGTAATTTCTGATGCAACTACCGGAGTGCCAGGTGGCTTGGCCATCAGCAACTCAGGGGCTGCGGATCAAGGGTCGGTTACGTTTACAGGTACGAATTCTTACACGGGTGGAACCATCGTTAATGCAGGCGCTACGCTAATTGTCAGCGGCATAGCGCCAACAGGTTTTGGTAATGTTTTTGTAAATAGCGGCGGTACCCTGATGGGAACGGGTACCATCAACGGAGCGATGAGCGTTTCGGGTACCCTGAAACCGGGTAACTCACCTGGCTATTTGGCCTCAACGGGTAACGTCACAATGCAGGCAAGCTCGATCTATCAGCAAGATATTGCTGGTGTCGTTCGAGCCTCAAGTTCAACACCTGTTGGCGCAACAGGCTACTACTCGGCCTTGAATGTCACGGGCGGTCAGTTCGTCATTAACTCAGGCGCGACACTGACACCCCGTTTGACTAATTTGTTTGCTGCAAACGAAACGGGCTATGGCAGCAAACCTTACACACCGGTGTTAGGCGATCGATTCCGTATCATCACAGCGAGTGGCGGGATTTCGGGTAAGTTCTCTACATTGACTCAGCCTGCCGAACTGACCGCGGGCACGCAGTTCGTGCCTTTCTATAACATAGCGAATAGCAACAGCTTGGATTTAGCTGTGATTCCGACCTCTTATCAGACCACGATCTCTGCGGCTTCGGGCAATAAGAATGCCCAGTCTGTAGCGGGCGCGCTAGACAGAATGGTGGTTGCGTTAAAGAATGGCATCTCTACTGCAGCGCAAGATCAGTTGTTGTACGCAACCTCGGCTAACAATGCGGCAAGCTTGAGCGGTTATACCCTAGGCCTGTCAGGTGAAGTGTATCCAGCAACCGTTGCCGTCGTCGCACAAACTACGCAACGGGTGCAGCAGGCGGTACAAAACCGGCTGGGCGATACGATGGGGCTGAGCGCACCGAGCTCGATGACAAACCCCGCGGGTAACACTGCGCTGATGGGTTCGACAAATGCCATTCTAAGTGGCGGTGTAGCAAGCTCGGCGGTGAGCACTAATCCAAATGTCAATCCAGACGCTGAGGCAAAGTCCTTCGCGAATCCCAACGCTTGGGGTGAACTCGCCTATCAAAATGGTCAACGCAGCAGTGACAACAATTCAGGCGGCTGGGCCAGCAATCTGTATCAACTGGTGTTTGGTTCAGACTTCATTTCTGCCAATGGCATGAAACTCGGTGGCGGTCTAGCGCTGTCAAGCACAACGCTTAAACCCAGCTACGGGTCAGCAACGATTCAACAAGGCTCAGTGTTTGCTTACGGCAAAATGCCCCTTGAAGAGTTTGTCGTGGATGCGATGGCGAGTATTGGTATGAGCTCAAGCGATATCTCGCGTAATGATGTCACTGGTCTGGGTAATGGCTTTAGAAACAAATCCGTCTCGGGTAACGACGTCATGGTCAGTCTGGGAGTGAGTCGTCCGTTTGATGTTGACGATTTCCGCGTGACGCCCTTTGCTCGCGTGACTTGGCAAATGGTTTCACAATCAGGGGTCAATGAAGGCGACATCGCTTCAGCGTTGAGCGTTAATCGCTATACGGGCAACGGCGTACGTGGCATGTTGGGCGTGGCTGCGGGTTCAAAGGCGAACAATCCAATGACCGAGCAATACACCTACCGCGTCTTTGTGGGTGTGGGTGCAGATTCCTCTGGTGTATTGAACCCATCAATGACGGCATCACTGGCGGGTTTGAGCACCACCATCAACACACCCAATGCAGGTACAGCGTTTGTGCAAGCTGGTTTGTATGGCACAGCGAAGTTTGCTGACAATGCGTATGCCTATGCAGGGCTGTCAGGTGAGGCGCGTAGTAACCAGACGTTGGGCGCTGTGAATGTTGGTTTGAGATTTCAGTTTTAATTCACAAGACTGTTTCGTCGGGGCGAACCGTGTGGTTGATTGATCACGTATCACGGCAAGACGAAACAGTCTTTCTCTCAAAGGCCGCAACTGGGACGCTGCGTCAGTTCAGTGTTCCAGGTGCATATTCATTTGGTATTCGTGTCACTGATCCATACGTATGATCAGCCTCAGTTCGTGTCCTACCCATAAAGGGATGTGGGCAGGGGTGACATTTCAACCCTCAGATGCGGGTAAATAGGTTCGTGTTCCTTAACCTTCTCAAACTCAGCCTAGAGGTTCATCTTGGCGTAATCGCTTCACCGCAAACCCCGTTTCCTGCGGACTTCGTCACCTTGCCAGTGTCGGCAAGTCACCGCCGCTTTGGCTCACCCTGTCTCACAGCAGACAAGGGGTACCTTCGTGTAGAAGTTGCATTCCAAACATACTCTAGCAGCTAGCCCCCTTGAGGGGAGCCTCGCTGTCTTGGCGTACTATAGGTGATGTCCGTGCTCCAGACTTGATTGGGTCTGACAATAGGTACGCCACGCAGCAGATACGGATAGATCTTGTGCTCGGGGTGAGCACGACTCGTGTTCGGGCCGGGT
>JBILPB010000093.1:0-13770 GCA_044374175.1 Bacteroidia bacterium
TTCTTTTCACCAACAAGATTTTGGAGCAGCGCGCCTATGATTTACCTACTCCTTGTTTTCACCAACAAGGTTTTGGAGCAGCGCGTCTATGATTTACTCCTTGTTGGTGTTCTTTTCACTAACAAGGTTTTGGAGCAGCGCGCCTATGATCTACTCCTTGTTGGTGTTCTTTTCACTAACAAGTTTTTGGAGCAGCGCGTCTATGATGAAAAAGTATACTCCTTGTTGGTATTCTTTTCACCAACAAGATTTTGAAACCTTTGTAAATGTTTCTTTCAACAATCAACAGCCTAATCTTGCCAATTATTGACAAGCATTACCATTAACTTGCAATAAATACGAATCCCCGCAAAAGCGATTGAAACAGGGTGCCATGCACCGTGGAAAGCGCGACCCTTTCTCTTTTTCAGAGAAAGGGTTTTGCCCAAGTTATACTTATCTTATGTGGCAAACTACATTATTTTAAAACTGCGAATTTTTAACCTATTTCCTACTTTGTAACATTAGTTACCTTGTTTACATCAAGTGTGATTTACTTTTGTACTCATTAAAATAAAAATGCTATTTTTAACCTTTAAAACAAATCATTTAAACTTATAATGGAATTTATTACAAAACCATGGCCATGGTACATTGCTGGTCCGCTGATAGGATTAACGGTTCCTACACTACTTATTATTGGCAACAAAACTTTTGGTATCTCTTCATCGTTGCGACACATTTGCGCGGCATGCCTACCCACTAAAATACCTTTTTTTAATTACGATTGGAAAAAGGAAGTATGGAATTTGTTTTTTGTATTTGGTATTTTTTTAGGAGGCATGTTGGCCATGAACGTGTTAATGAACGGAGATCCTATTGTAATTAATCCTGATTTGGCAACTGAACTCAAAACTTATGGTATCGACAATTACGATGGCATGGTACCTTCGCAGTTATTTAGCTGGGCCAATTTATTTACACTTAAAGGTTTTATTATGATTGTATTGGGTGGCTTTATGATTGGCTTTGGAACACGCTATGCAGGCGGTTGTACAAGTGGTCACGCTATTATGGGATTATCTACTTTACAATGGCCTTCTTTAATTGCTACTTGTTGTTTTATGGCTGGTGGATTTTTAATGGCCAATGTGATACTTCCTTTTATTCTTAAACTTTAATATTATAATTGCAATGAGCGCAAATCAAAATAACCCAATAACAGCCACTAATACCGACTTTGAAGTTAGATCGTTAGATGCTATGTGTGTGAATGAAAGCAACATTGAACACAAGTGGTATTACAATTTAAAATATACAGTAGTAGGCATTGCCTTCGGAATTATTTTTGTGAAAGCAGAAATTATTAGCTGGTTTAGAATTCAAGAAATGTTTCGTTTACAATCTTTTCACATGTATGGTGTAATTGGCAGTGCTGTGGTGGTAGGCATGATCTCTGTTTTTTTAATTAAGAAATTTAATATCAAAACTATTTATGGCGAAAAAATTGAATTTCATGATAAAACATTTAATAAAGGACAAATTTACGGTGGCCTTATGTTTGGGCTAGGATGGGCCATTACAGGTGCTTGCCCAGGACCATTATTTGCACAAATTGGAACAGGCGCCTCGGTAATTGCAGTTACATTATTAAGTGCTATTGCAGGTACATTTGTTTACGGTAAGTACAGAGATTATTTACCTCATTAAAATTTAATAGCACTACATTTTAAACTATGAAAGAAGAAGAAAAGCAAACTTTACTAAAAGTTATTCGACAACTTTTAGGACTCACAACAATATTGTTGTTTGGCGCAATTGCTTTGGCTTTGATACTTATTTTTGGGTTGCCTGATTTAAGTGTGAGTAAAGATAAAACAACTAAAAACACTGCAGTTGAAAAAGTAAAAGTTGAAGTTGTAGATACTGTAAAATATTGGCAAGCCCCTAATGAAAATAGTTTGGCAAATAATTCAAAAAAAGATTTGATTTTATATGGCAAGGATATTATTGCAAATACCGCTAATTATTTTGGGCCTGCTGGTAAAGTGAGTAAAAACAAGATTAATGGTATGAATTGTCAAAACTGTCATTTAGATGCAGGCACCAAAGTATTTGGGAATAACTATAGCGCAGTGGCTTCTACTTATCCTAAATACCGCGCGCGCTCTGGTGCTACCGAAGATATTTACAAACGTATTAATGATTGTTTTGAGCGCAGTTTAAATGGAAAAGCATTAGCGGTTGAATCTAAAGAAATGCAAGCCATTGCAGCCTATATCAATTGGTTGGGTAAAGATGTTCTTAAGAGCAAAAAACCTGCTGGTAGTGGATTTAAAGAGATGGCATTTTTAGATAGGGCTGCCGACCCCGGCAATGGCAGTTTAGTGTATAATCAAAAATGTGTGAGCTGCCATAAAGCCAATGGAGAAGGACAATGGAATGAAACAAAAACTGCTTTTATTTACCCCCCACTTTGGGGCGAACATAGTTATAATGATGGTGCAGGTTTATATCGCTTATCTAACTTTGCAAAATATGTAAAGTACAATATGCCAAATCCTACTTATCATAATAACCCACAGTTAAGTGATGAAGAAGCTTGGGATTTGGCAGCATTTGTAAACACGCAAGTACGTCCTAAAAAAGATATTAGTAAAGATTGGCCTAAGATTGAAGAGAAACCATTTGATCATCCATTTGGCCCTTATGCTGATGGTTTTAACGAGGCTGAACATAAATTTGGTCCTTTTAAACCTATTAAATCGAAGCTCGATTTGATGATGCCGAAGCATCGGCAAGCACAAGAAAAAAACAAAAAAACGAGTTAAAAGCCCAATTATATGATGGAAAAAGACAGAAGAAGTTTTATCAAAAAAGTGAGTGCATTGGGCTCATCAGCCTTGCTTATTGCAAGTAATCCTTTAAGTAGTTTGGCCGCAGAACAAGAACAAAAAAAGGAACAACCAAAAACTGATACCAGTAAACCATTTACGATTAGCATTTTGCAAACTACTGATGTGCATTGCCAGATACATCCTCACGATGAATTATTTTGGGAAAATGGAAAAGCAGTATTCAGAAAAACGGGTGGATATGCGCAATTGGCTACTTATTTAAAAGAAGCAAGGAAAGACAAAGAACATACTTTTTTAATTGATACAGGTGATATGTTTCAGGGCAGCGAACTTTCCGTAAAAACTATTGGAAAAGCCATGTTGCCTATTTTAAATCATTTAGATTACGACTTGTATTTGCCTGGCAACTGGGAAGTAATTTATGGGAAAAAAAATATGCAAACTTTATTGGGTTCGCTTCACGCACCAAAGGTTTGTGCCAATATGTATCACGATTTAGGTGAAGGAAAAAAAGGCGAATTAATTTTTCCACCATATCACATTTGGACTGTTGAAGGCGTAAAAATTGGTTTTATTGGTTACACCGATCCTTTGGTACCTATCCGTCAATCGCCCAACTACAGCAAGGGAATTATATATACCAAGCCCGAAGAAAATTTAGCACATTATGTGGATGTGTTGCGTAATCAAGAACAGTGTGCCTATGTGTTAATTGTGGCACATTTGGGGCTTTCGCAACAAATTTCACTGGCCAACATGCCCGAATGCGAAGGTGTAAATTATATCCTTGGCGGTGATACACACGAAAGAGTAAGAACTCCTATTGTTTGTAAATATGCTAAAGTGGTTGAGCCCGGTGCATTTGGAACTTTTGTAGGAAAACTAAATTTAACCATCGTAAATGGAAAAGTAACTAACGATACCTATGAACTGATAGAACTTGATGCTGATAAGCTAAAGCCAGATGCCACCATGGAAGCCTTGTTGAAGAGCAATGAACAACCATTTGAAACTGAAATAAATAAAATTGTTGGTTACAGCACTTTGCCTTTATATAGATATTTTGTGGTTGAAAATACCATTGACACGATGGTGTTGAACGCGCTGCACTGGCAAATGGCATCCATTGATATTGTACTCTCTAATGGATTCAGATTTTGTCCACCGCGCACCACACCTGATAAAACAGGTAACATTCCTATTACCAATGGCTATATTTTTGATATGTTACCTGTGGATAGCACCGTTCGCACAGCCGAGGTTACCGGCAAACAAATTAAAGAGTGGTTAGAAAAAGAACTCAACAATGTATTTGCTAAAAATGCAGCAGAGCGCTTTGGTGGCTGGGTCATTAAATTTCAAGGCCTGGAAGTTAGTTTCGAAGCTTTCGCTGAAAAAGGAAAAAGAGTGAAAACGGCTACTGTAAAAGGAGTAACGCTAGATGAGCTTAAAACTTATAGCATTTGTGCATGCGAAAGAGATGGCGACCCTGAAGATATGTTATGCAGAATTAAAGGCGTTAAAAATCCAAAAAACACGGTGCATACTTTACACAAAGTAATGACTGATTATTTGCAAGCCAATTCGCCAGTTACGCCTACTCCACCTTTGGCAGCTAAAATTTTAGATGCCCCACAAACATTGCTCACGCAAGTAAGTGGCGTTGATTATCAATTTCGTTAAATAAAAATATAACATGAAAACATTCATCATCATTTGCCTGAGCGTAATGCTTTTTGCCAATAATACGCAGGCACAAAATAATGCGGCACATAAAATAATTTTTCAATTAGTAACAGGCGATACCAGCGCTCACAAAGTTTTAATGAAGCAGTTTGGCAACATTTTAAGTATTGCTCCAGATACAAAAATAGAAGTGGTTTGTCATGGTCCCGGGATTGAAATGATGATGCAAGAGAAAAGCATTGTTATTGATAAAATTGCAGCATTTAAAGAAAAAGGGGTTGTATTTAATGTGTGCGAATTTTCATTGAAATAACGCAAAGTTGATAAGGCTAAATTAATAGCACAATCAACTTACGTGCCCGCTGGCATTTTAGAAATTGTTGAGAAACAAGAACAAGGCTGGAGCTATATTAAAGCCGGATTATAGGATAAAACAAACCTTTTTAAAACTACACAAATAACGTGAAAACTAGCTTTTTACTAGCTACTGCTTTGGTTTTTAACATCCAATTCCTATTAGCTCACACACATGAAAGTACTTTTAATGATAGCCTCTATTACGAGATAAAATCAGTAGAAGATTTTGCCAGGCAATCTAAATGGTCGTTGCACTCGCGTTCTTACTTTATGAGTACAATGAATGAAGGTTCCTTAAAAGATGACTATGCGCTGGCACAAGGAGCCGGCATTGGTTTGTTGACAGTTCCTGTAAAAGGTTTTCAACTGGGCGTAGCAGGTTATTTTATCTTTAATTTAGTGTCGAGCGATTTATCAAAACCAGATCCAATCAGTGGAGGAAATAACAGATATGAAATAGGACAATTTGATGTTAGTAATCCAAAAAACAAACATGATTTAGATCGTTTAGAAGATTTGTTTTTGAAGTATTCTTATAGAAAAAATTCTATCACCATTGGTCGCATGGAACTCAACACGCCCTTTATGAATTTGCAGGATGGCCGTATGCGCCCTACGCTGGAAGAAGCAGTTTGGTTAAACATTCATCAATTTAAAAAAATTAAATTTAATGGTGGCTATGTGTGGGGCGTTTCGCCACGTTCTACCATACAATTTTACGATTTAAAATCATCAGTTGGTATTTATGGACAAGGTGTAAACATAGATGGAACAAAATCCAATTATTTCAACAACATCGCTTCTAAAGGATTTTATATGGGTAACATTAATATCTCCCCATTTAAAAAATTTGAAATTAATTTATGGAATGGCTTTTTTGAAAATGTATCGAACACCGCTTTGGTTGAGCTTAAGAATGAGTTTGGCAAACAAGAAGATGAAAAGTATTATCAGGGTTTAATGTTTATTAGGCAAGATGCTGTAAACAATGGTGGCAATGCTAATCAATCGCATACATACATCAGTAAGGGTTCACAAGCTAATGTGGTAAGTGCTAGATTAGGCATGAAAAGAAAAAGTTTAGACATCAATTTTAATTACACCCACATTACAGGTGATGGCCGTTATTTAATGCCTCGCGAATGGGGCCGAGATCCTTTTTATACTTTTATGTCGCGCGAAAGAAATGAAGGCGCAGGCAATGTGCATGCTGCCAATACCAATATTACGTATACTTCAAAAAATCAAAATTTAAAAAGCACCATTGCTTATGGTTTTTATAAAATGTCAGCAGTGACCGACCCTCGTTTAAATAAATACGGCATGCCTTCTTATCATCAAATTAATCTTTCAAGTACCTATATTTTTAAAAACTTTTGGAAAGGATTAGAACTACGTTTTTTAGTTGCTTCAAAAATTAAATCAGGAAATGATTATCTTGCACCTAAATATATTTACAACAAAGTAAATATGACCAATTTTAGTTTAGTAGCAGATTTAAGAATATAAAATATGGAGCAATTAAAACATAAGTTAAGCATGATTTTAGAGCCCAATCTCGTAAAAGAAATTGAGGAATCGGGCACCATGATGAGTTTTAAAGAAGGTGATGTAATTTTAGATTACGATAAAAATATACGCTCCATGCCTTTGGTATTGAGTGGCACCATCAGGGTAATGCGCAAAGATGAAGAAGGAAGAGAAATATTATTGTACTATTTAAGCAGTAACGAAAGTTGCGCTATGGCCTATACTTGTTGCATGGAAGCACGTAAAAGTGAAATTAAGGCTATAGCCGATACGCCCGTTGAAATTGTGGCCATTCCACATGAGAAACTGGATGAATGGCTCTCAAAATATCCAAGCTGGAAGAGTTATATTTTTCAAAGTTTTACCGCTCGCTTCAATGAATTATTAAAATCATTAGAGAGTGTGGCTTTTCAGAAATTAGATGAACGTTTAATACGTTATTTAAAAAACAAAACCAAAGCCAGCGGCAAAATGGTGGTGAGTTTATCGCATCAGCAAATTGCAGATGAATTAGGTACTAATCGTGTGGTGGTATCGCGTTTATTAAAAATGTTAGAAAACGAAAACAAAGTAATTTTATATCGTAATGAACTTAAGGTGTTGAATACATTGTAGATTAATTGCAATGTAACAAAAGTAGCAACATCAATAAAATCAATGTTGCACCTTTGCATCCTCAAATATATATATGGAAATTTTAGGATATCTTTTTTCAATTGTAATTGGTGTATCACTAGGTTTAATTGGTGGTGGTGGAAGTATTCTAACAGTGCCTGTTTTGGTGTATATCTTTAAAGAAGATGCAGTGACTGCTACAGCATACTCTTTGTTTATAGTTGGTTTAACTAGTGCTGTAGGCTCTGTTGGCTACTTTAAAAATGGTTTAGTGAATGTAAAAACTGCTATCATTTTTGGTATTCCTTCAATTATTGCAGTGTTTTTAACGCGCGCTTATATTGTGCCTGCAATTCCAAAAGAACTATTTAGTGTGGGTAGTTTTTTAGTAACTAAAAATATTTTGTTGATGTTATTGTTTGCAGCGTTGATGGTGGCAGCTTCTTATAGTATGATCAAAAAACCTAAAGTAGCTGTTGTTGATGCTAATCAAAAGCAAAGTTTTAATTATCCTTTAATTTTAATTGAAGGCGCTGTGGTTGGTTTACTTACAGGACTGGTAGGTGCAGGTGGTGGATTTTTAATAATTCCGGCTTTAGTGGTTTTATCAAAACTGCCTATGAAAGAAGCTGTAGGAACATCACTCGTGATTATTGCTCTTAAATCATTGATTGGTTTTTTTGGCGAAAGCAGCGAAACAGCCATTCATTGGCCATTTATTTTAACCATATCGGCTTTTGCCATTGCCGGGATTTTTGTGGGCATGTATTTTTCAAAGAAAATTGATGGCAACAAACTAAAACCTGCTTTTGGATGGTTTGTTTTGGTAATGGGTATTTACATTATTATCAAAGAAACACTTTTAAAATAAAACATAAATTGTAACAAAAGTGACTCATTATTTTAAAAATATGCTATACTTTTGTGAAGATAATTAGCTGATGAAGAGAATAATTAGTAGATGTAATGCTTCAGCAATTGATTAAAGTATAAAACAATTAAGCAATTTTTAAATTAAAATAATCGTAAATCGTTAAATCTAAAATCGTAAATTATACAGATATGAAAGTAGAACAAATTTATACCGGATGTTTAGCTCAGGGAGCTTATTACATTACTTCTAATGGTGAAGCCGCTATTATTGATCCATTGCGCGAAACGCAACCTTACATGGATAGATTAGCCAAAGATGGCGTAAAATTAAAATACATTTTCGAAACGCATTTTCATGCCGATTTTGTAAGTGGACATGTTGATTTAAGCAAAAAAACAGGTGCTAAAATTGTGTATGGTCCAAATGCTGTTTGCGAGTTTGAAGCCATCTCTGCAAAAGACAATGAGGAATTTAAAATAGGAAGCATTACTATTAAAGCATTGCATACGCCTGGTCATACGATGGAAAGCACTACTTATTTATTGATTGATGAAAACGGAAAAAACCATTGTATTTTTAGTGGTGATACCTTGTTTTTAGGTGATGTAGGTCGTCCCGATTTAGCGCAAAAAGCAGCAAACATGACCATGGAAGGTTTAGCTGGTTTGTTGTATGATAGTTTAAATAACAAAATTATGCCTTTAGCTGATGATGTAATTGTATATCCTGCACATGGCGCTGGTAGTGCTTGTGGCAAGAATATGATGAAAGAAACAGTAGATACTTTAGGCAATCAAAAGAAAATGAATTATGCTTTAAATCAACCTAACAAAGAAGCATTTGTTGCTGCGGTTTTAGATGGTTTAACGCCACCTCCAAGTTATTTTGGAATGAATGTAGCCATGAATAAAAAAGGCTATGATACTTTTGAAAATGTATTAAACAATGGCATGCGAGCTCTTGAAGCAAGTGCTTTTGAAGCAGCTGCAGAAGAAACAAATGCCTTAATATTAGATACACGCCCGGCTGGTGAATTTGCAAAAGGGTATGTGCCACAATCTATCAATATTGGTATTAATGGCGACTTTGCACCATGGGTGGGCGCTATGATTGCTGATGTTAAAACACCTATTCTTTTAGTAACAGATAATGGTAAAGAGGAAGAAGCAGTAACACGCATGGCTCGTGTTGGTTTCGACAATCAGATTGGTCATTTAAAAGGTGGTATTGAAGCCTGGATCGCAGCTGGTAAAGAGACTGATAAAGTAAACCGTATTTCAGCCACACAATTTGCAAGCGAAGTTAAGATCGGTGAAAGCAAAGTGATAGATGTTCGTAAAGAAACAGAATACGCTGCCGAGCATGTGGATGAAGCTTACAGCAAACCTTTAGCATATATTAATGATTGGATTAAAGATATCAATCCGGCTGAGCACTTTTACATGCATTGCCAAGGTGGTTATAGAAGCATGATTGCAGCCAGTATTTTGCAAGCCAGAGGGTATAGAAACTTTACAGAAGTAGAAGGTGGGTTTGCCGCAATTGCTAAAACAGATTTACCTAAAACCGATTTTGTTTGCCAGAGTAAGACTTTGAATAAATAAATTTAGATAGGTTTAAACAGAAAAAAGCTGCTTGATTAATTCGAGCAGCTTTTTTTCAAAATAATTAACCTTTTACAAACAACCCATATATTTATAATTACCATGGAAATTTTCGATAAAAAAGCGCATTGGGAAAAGATTTACTCCACCAAATCTTTAAATGAAGTTAGCTGGTATCAGCCAACTCCAGAAACTTCACTCAATTTTATTCATGAATTCAAAGTGGCTAAAAACGCAAAGATTATTGATGTTGGAGGTGGCGATAGTTTTTTAGTTGACCATTTATTAAACGAAGGATACACCGATATTACGGTGCTGGATATTTCTGCGGCTGCTTTAGAAAGAGCCAAAATAAGATTAGGAGAAAAAGCCCAATTGGTGAAATGGATTGTGACTGATGCTTCAAAATTTACACCAGAAGTACAATACGATTTTTGGCACGATAGAGCTGCTTTTCACTTTTTAAATTCCAATGATGAAATAGATGCTTATTTAAATAGTGTGCACCATGGTTTGAGCAAAAATGGTGTTTTAGTAATTGGCACTTTCTCTGAAAACGGTCCTGAAAAATGTAGTGGGATACAAATTAAACAATATTCAGAAAACTCAATGGTTGAAAGACTTACCCATTTTTTCAAAAAAATAAAATGTATTACTATTGACCATGTTACTCCATTTAATACCATTCAAAACTTTATTTTTTGTAGTTTTAGACTAAAGACGGAGCATTAAAAACTCACTTGGCTCTTATGTATATGCTGCGTATTACACCTATGGTATGTAATTGAAAATTGTTGTGTAAAGCACAATTTTCAATTTGTTGGTGTTATCACCAACAAAAAAAACTTTTCAATTTAACTCTCCTTTAGCAATAAGCTGAAGTTTTTCCTTTTAAGACTGGGCTTTGTATTATTTTACTCTTTTGCTTTTTATAAGTCAAAACTCTTATAATTTTATTATTTGCTGTAGATCAAATCATACAAAGTAAAAACTAAATAATCTGATAAATATTTTTTCAACTTCATAACAAAGATTACACTATGGACAAAGCTTTTGTTTTAAAGCATTGTACTTAGGTGACAATCGGCCTTAAGCACATCTCAATTAGCTTTGAGTCAATTTAGAGACTTAATGTCCCTGTTGGTGATAACACCAACAGGGAGTAAAATATTTTTAATTTTGCTGTGCTATTATTTTAACTCACAAGTTGTAACTTGAACTATAGGCCCCTGCGCTATCCCTACTAATGTTAAAGGAGATGCGGTTGAAATTGTGGATTCTTCACTGTTACACTCAGCTTCAGCATCCTTTTTTTTAGTCCTTAATTCAAGTGTATAGGTTTCAGTTGTAACTTTTTCAGGGTAAGTTTGATTATTGTTTGTGTATGCTGGACTAGTTATGGTATACACGCATTCACAATCAAAATCTTTCTTGCAAGCAACTATAAAAAGCATTGCAAAAGCACACATAAGTGCAGAAATTTGTTTAGTTCTTATTTTCATATTTTAAGGATTTAAAAAAAACTGAGTTTTAAGTTATAAAACAAATTTAACAATTAATTTAATACTACATGAGATAAAGAAAAAAAATACTTTTGTAGGTTCCGCTATAAAAGCGGGATCACTAAAAAAAACAACCTTATAAAATCTATGCCCCAATTGCTTAGGTTTAGCTTAGTGCCCGAATAAATCACTGGTTATCCCGTTGCCACTTTGACCAAATTGGAGTTTAGTTTAACCAACCAATTATTTGTGAAACGAATTTCGCGTAAAGGACAATAGCGGCTTCGGATAGCAGACAGGACTTTTTTTTATGTCATGCCTTTTACGTGGGTAAAAAAAAAGAAATAGTGGATGGCCTGCCCATCCATTCTTTTAATTATGCTGAATGATTTCTCTAGATTCATAAAAAATGGAAGAATGCGCCCAAGGAATTGTATAAACTTTTCGATTAATTTTTAACAACAATCCCAATAATTCAATACTTTACTTACTTTAGCACATCAATTTTAAACCTATATTGTTGTGCACAAAATTTTTACTTTTATATTTACAATTGCGCTTGTTACTGCTGGCTTTGGACAAACTTACGACCCATTAAATAAGCCTAACACTTATAGAAATTCCGACAATCCTTATTACTGGAAAAACCGACCTCCTTACCCAAGTTATTGGCAGCAGGATGTGTATTACCAGATTAAAGCCAATATTGATGAAAGTACGGATATTATTGAAGGACAGGAGAATTTAACTTATTGGAATAATAGTCCTGATGAACTTAAGTTTGTGTATTTTCATTTATACCAAAACGCTTTTCAACCCGATTCATACCTTGATCAATTGCAAGAAAAAAATGGCGTAAAAGCAAAATATGGCAAATATGAAAAGGATAAAAAAGGCACTGAAATTATTAAATTGACCAGCAATGGTGCTGTTTTGAAAACAGAATACGATAACACTATTGTTAAAGTATTTTTAGCAAAGCCTTTAAAAGCAGGCGAATCGGTAACATTTGACATTGATTTTAAAACTTATTTTGATTATGGAAGTACACGTAGACGCATGAAAGCCTTTAACAGCTTTGGCTTTAAGCATTATGATGGCGTACACTGGTATCCGCGCATTTCTGTATATGATGCAAAATTTGGATGGGATACCCAACAACATTTAGGCAAAGAGTTTTATGGTGATTTTGGGGCTTTTGATGTAGAACTTACTTTTTCAGACAACTTTGTGGTAGAAGCAACTGGAAATTTGACCAACAATAATGAAGTGTTGCCTGATGAATTAAGAGACAAATTAGACATTGCCAATTTTAAAAATAAACCTTGGAATTCAGCGCCATCTGTAATAATTCCTTATGATAAGTTAAAAAGAAAAACATGGAAATACCATGCCGAAAATGTGCATGATTTTGCATTTACTGCCGATCCTACGTATCGTATTGATGAATTTGTTTGGAGTAAAGTTAAGGTGGTTGCTTTGGTGCAAGAGCCTCACGCCTCAAGATGGTTGAATGCAGCGCAATACACCGGAAAGGTGATTAAAACATTTTCGCGCGACTTTGGGATGTATGCTTATCCTAAAATGATTGTGGCTGATGCACGCGATGGGATGGAATATCCAATGCTTACACTTGATGGAGGTGAAGATCCAGGTTACAGAAGTTTATTTGCACATGAGGTGGGGCATAATTGGTTCTTTGGGATGGTTGGTAATAATGAAACATATCGCGCCATGCTGGATGAAGGATTTACACAGTTTTTAACTGCCTGGGCTTGTATCAGTATTGATGGCGACACCACAGTGAATGCTACTCCAAAATCAAAATACATTGATAAATTTATGCGTGATGAATTGGTAATGGATCAAAGAGTAATAAATCCATACACCAATGATGCCATAAGAGGTACAGCAACTCCTTTAAACGTACATAGTGATGATTTTAATGGCGCACTTGGGCATGGCGGTGGCTATAGAAATGTGTATTACAAAACAGCAAGCATGCTTTACAATCTTCAGTATGTGCTGGGCGACAGTCTATTTCTGATGTCGATGAAAAATTATTTTAACCAATGGAAGATGTGCCATCCTTATGTAGAGGATTTTAGAAATAGCATTATTCAATATACTAAAGTGGATTTAAACTGGTTTTTTGACCAATGGATTGAAACTGACAAAGCAATTGACTATGGGATTCAATGCGTAAAGCCTAATAAAAGAGCAGGCACTGATGTTTATAATATTACACTTAAAAGAAAAGGGGACATGCAAATGCCTATTGATTTTGATGTCATATCCAACAATGATTCGGTATATCATTTTCATATTCCTAACCATTGGTTTGTGAAAGAAACAGAAGCCACTGTTTTACCACGTTGGATTGGTTGGGGAAAATTAGCCCCCGAATATGTGGCCACTGTGACCGTTCCTGGCGGTATTCTTGATGTAATTATTGACCCAAGCAAAAGATTGGCAGATATTAATATGTTAGATAATAAAACATTTGATAAAGTAAGCTTAGATTTTGATCATCAATTGGTAAACCCTGCCGATCGTCATCATTATGAGTTCTTTTTAAGGCCAGACGTTTGGTATAATAGATTTGATGGTACAAAGATTGGCGCACATGTAAATGGCAATTATTTAAAATACAAACATCAATTTGATGCTACGGTTTGGTTTAGCTCTATGATTGGACAGAACATTGCTGATAAAAATCAAAACTTTGAGTTGCAAAAATTATCTTATTCCTTCAATTATAAAAA
>JBILPB010000229.1:0-3668 GCA_044374175.1 Bacteroidia bacterium
CGAAAAAGACACGATGGGTGAGGTAAAAGTACCTGCTCGAAAATATTGGGGTGCTCAAACAGAGCGCAGTAGAAATAACTTTAAAATAGGTCCAGAGGCAAGCATGCCTAAGGAAATTGTTTATGCTTTTGCCTATCTTAAAAAAGCTGCAGCGCACGCCAATCATGATTTAGGCGTTTTAAATGCTGAAAAAAGAGATTTAATTTCAAAAGCATGCGATGAAATTTTAACCAAAATACATGATGATGAATTTCCATTGGTGATATGGCAAACAGGCAGTGGTACACAAAGTAATATGAATGTGAATGAAGTGATTGCCAACCGTGCACATGTGATAAATGGTGGTAACATTATGGATGAGAAAAAAGTATTGCATCCCAACGATGATGTAAATAAATCGCAAAGCAGTAATGATACCTATCCTACAGCCATGCATATTGCAGCATACAAACAGGCAGTTGAAATTACAATTCCTGGGTTAGAAAAATTAAGAAATACCTTGCTAGCAAAATCTGAGCAGTTTAAATCAATAGTTAAAGTTGGAAGGACACATTTTATGGATGCTACGCCACTAACACTTGGTCAAGAGTTTGGTGGTTATGCGCAACAAATTACCAACAGTATTAGAGCCATTAAAAATGCATTAGAGATGGTTAAGGAATTGGCACTAGGAGGCACAGCTGTTGGAACAGGATTAAATACACCAAAAGGTTATGATGTGTTGGTTGCAAAAAAAATTGCCGATTTTACAGCTTTGCCATTTGTAACCGCGCCAAATAAGTTTGAAGCACTAGCTGCGCATGATGCTATGGTAGAGTTAAGTGGTGCTTACAAAAGAACTGCAGTTGCCTTAATGAAAGTGGCCAATGATGTACGTATGTTATCTTCTGGACCACGAAGTGGTATTGGCGAAATTGTAATTCCTGATAATGAGCCTGGTTCTTCAATTATGCCTGGCAAAGTAAATCCTACGCAACCAGAAGCATTAACAATGGTTTGCGCGCAAGTAATGGGAAATGATGTGGCAGTGGGTATTGGAGGTGCAACTGGCCATTTTGAATTGAATGTATTTAAACCATTAATTGCAGCTAATGTATTACAAAGTGGCAGATTAATTGGCGATGCTTGCGTTTCTTTTAATGATAATTGTGCTATTGGTATTGAACCAAATATCGATAATATTAAAATGCATTTAGAAAATTCATTGATGTTAGTTACAGCCCTTAATACACATATTGGATATGAAAATGCAGCTAAAATTGCAAAGAAAGCGCATAAAGAAAATAAGACTTTAAGGCAGGCTGCTATTGAACTGAATTTGCTTACTGATGAGCAATTTACACAGTGGGTGAAGCCTGAAGATATGGTTTAGTTTTTTAGTAAGTTCATAAAATATAATTCATAAAGTTTGATTGCAAAGCATCTTAAAAATAACTGTAGGTTAAGAAGTATAGGACTTATATGCTTGTTGATACTATTTGGTTTAGGAGATGTTAATGCTCAAGAAAAACAGCGAGAGGATGAATTAAAAAAAGAAAGAACTATTCGTGGCAATCGATTTAAAGTATTTAATAATTATGTAAATTTTGGAACAGGATTTGGTCGTGGAATTGAGAATAATAAAAGTTGGAATCCAACCGCAGTTGAATATAATTTTCATATCAAACGTTCCTACTTTATGTTTGGGTATCAACGTACCGATTTGAGCGGCTTCATTAACAAACCTAGGAGGAATAGAATGAATGATCTTCATTTATGTTATGGTTTTAGAAAAGAAACAAAAGTATTGAACATTGCTTATTATGGAGGTATTTCTAGGCCCTGGGGCATTATGAATGATACTTTATCTTTTAAAACTTATGGCGTTTATGCCGAAGCTCAATTTATAAGAAAGTTATTTTATGATGTAGGAGCTGGAATTTCTATTTTTGGACATTACAACCAATATATGTCGTTGTTTGGGATAAGAATAGATATCTTTTTAAGTGGCGCTTACCAAGGAAAAATGAACGCAGACTCAGAATAAATTTTAAATTAAATTTTATGCAAAACTACCCTATATTTATAGAGCAAGCCTGGCAAAACAGAGAGTTGTTGAAAGAGCAACAAATTAAAGATATCATTAGAGAAGTGATAGCATTGTTAGATGCAGGAAAACTGAGGGTTGCAGAGCCACTAGAAAATGGCTCTTGGCAAGTAAACGAATGGATAAAAAAAGCTGTAATTATGTATTTTCCCATTCAACAAATGGAGGTGCATGAAGTGGGTATTTTTGAGTATTATGATAAGATGCTGTTAAAGCGAAATTATAAAGAACTTGGTGTGCGCGTGGTTCCAAATGCAGTTGCAAGGTATGGTGCTTATTTAGCTTCAGGAGTAATTTTGATGCCTAGTTATGTAAATATTGGTGCTTATGTAGATGCCGGTACCATGGTTGATACTTGGGCTACCGTGGGTTCATGTGCGCAAATTGGAAAGAACGTACATTTGAGCGGAGGCGTTGGTATTGGAGGTGTATTGGAACCAGTGCAGGCATCACCTGTAATTATTGAAGATGGCGCCTTTATTGGTTCACGAAGTATTGTGGTAGAAGGCGTTAGAGTAGGGAAGGAGGCTGTGCTTGGTGCCAATGTGGTATTAACCATGAGTACTAAAATAATTGATGTTACTGGAACTGAGCCTATTGAAACAAAAGGTTATGTGCCAGAGCGATCTGTAGTGATACCGGGTTCATATAGCAAACAATTTAATGCTGGTACTTACCAAGTGCCATGTGCTTTAATTATTGGAAAAAGGAAGGCAAGTACCGATTTAAAAACCTCGCTCAACAGTGCTTTGCGCGAATATGATGTAGCCGTTTAAATAAAATAGAAAATTTGAAAAACTGTATTTATGTGATCCCCTGCACACTCAGCAGCAACGAAAATATGAGTGTTATTCCTCCTGAAGTTGCGCCCGCTGCCATGGCTTGCGATGCTTTTATTGTTGAAGATTTAAGAAGTGCTAGAAGGTATTTAAGAAAAATTGGATTCACTAAAAACTTTGATGAATTGCCTTTTTTTGAAATGACAAAAGGAGCAGATCAAACTAATTTATCGGTATTCATTAAAAAGAATATTGAGCTGGTTAATATTGGTATTTTATCTGAAGCCGGTTGTCCGGGAGTGGCCGATCCTGGCGCTGATGCAGTAAAAATTGCACACAATAATAATATTGAAGTGCGTCCTTTAGTTGGCCCATCATCTATCATTTTAACTTTGATGGCCTCTAGTTTTAACGGACAAAACTTTGCGTTTAATGGTTACATGCCCATCGAAAAATCTGAAAGAGGAAAACGCATTGCCACATTAGAAAATGCAATGTATCAAAATAACCAGACGCAATTATTTATTGAAACACCTTTCAGAAATAATCATTTGTTTGCGCATATTTTGGAAGTATGCAAACCAAGCACAAAGTTGTGCGTGGCCTCAGAATTAACGCTTCCAGAACAATTTATTGCTACTAAAACAATAGCGCAATGGAAAACAATTCCTATTGATTTGCATAAGAAGATGGTGGTGTTTGCATTGTATAAATAGCTGCATCTTTAAGAGATTTAACTGGATTTTACTTTTGAATTGAGTTTTAACAGATTAATTGTGTTAAAGCGATTTTTGATTTTTAAA